>JBDLTW010000182.1:0-12098 GCA_039805605.1 Pseudomonadota bacterium | reverse complement strand
ATGCAGCCATAAATATACATACCGCTGGACTAGCGGAAATTAACGCCTAGGGAGTTTCCTCTATTGGGGTTGAATGTAGTAATACAATCAACTAGATATGGAACGTTGAACTAGGAATCCTCGTCCTTTAGGGTGGGGTGGAGGTCAAATACCTTTTATAGCAGTATAGGTGTTTTTGTCGCTTAATAAAAAGGATTAATTAAATAATGAAAAAAATTTTAGGTGTAGTTTTAGGTACTATGTCAGTAGCTTCATTTGCAGATGTTACCTTATATGGAAGAGTTTCAGCTGCATTAGAAAATGATACATTTCCTAGTGCAAATCAAGTTCAACCCGGAACAACCTCAGTACAAGATTATGGTTCTTACTTTGGTATCCGCGGTACTGACCCAGTTTATGGTCAAACTTCAGTAGTATGGCAAGTTGAGCAATTTTTAAATATTTCTTCAGGTGAAGCTTATCAGAATACTACAGGGGCTGGTTGGGTACCTAATCATCCAGGTAGTTCAAGTAATCCTGGTCAACCAACTACAGGAACTAATGTTTTAGCTTCTTCAGATAGTTATATTGGTTTACAAGGTGGTTGGGGACGAGTTAGAATTGGTAATTTATCGAATACTTACCGTACGAATACGGGAGCTGTGGATATTTTTAATGGTGCTAATGCCAATGTAATGGGTAACTATGATCGTTTTGCCCAAATTCTTGAAGAAACTATTCGTTATGATTCACCTACGTGGAATGATTTATCTTTCTCTGGCTTCTACAGTTTTAACCAAGATGGTAATTTTAATACTGGTGGTGCAAATGGTAATGGTATGGATCAAAGCGGAGATATGAATGGTAATAATAATGCTGCTATTCTAGGCTTTGGTTTATTTTATACTCCAGGTAATTTTTCAGTAACATGGAATAATCAAGTAGCATTAAATACTGGTGTGTATCAAACTATGGGTGGTACAACGCCTGGTTCAATTGGTGAATCAACTGTACAACAAGGTATTAATGCTTATGCAAGTCGTTTAGAAGTTGGTTATAATGATCCAGATAGCTGGTTCTTAGGTGTTGGTGGTCAAATTTCACAAGGTTATGGTTGGTTTTCAGTACCTGGTAATGGTAATCTAAATAATTTCTGGATTCAAAACTCAGCAGCTAATCGAGTAAATAATCAGTATATCAATGGTGCTAATTGTGCCAATGGTTTTTGTCCTTTAAATCAAGCTTCATTATCTACTGCTGAAGCAGGTATCTCTTTTGGTTGGCATATTGAAAATTGGACACCAAAAATTGGTTATGTCTATGGTGCTAATATGATGGCAGGTGGTCAACCTTGGAATATTATTGCAGGTAAAAACCAAATTGGTGGCACTGGTTATCAACAAGCTGTTGCCGAGCTTGACTGGAATATTACTCCGCGCACGATTGCATTTATTAACTATGGACAAATTTGGTATGGTTCAGCCGCTCAAAATACCGTAATTCAATCAAGTGCGACTGCTCCAGATGCTAATGCAATTACTACGGGTGGTTCGAAATGGATTAATAACGGAACAGCTGCCGTTGGTTTCTCCCATACATTCTAATTCACAATCGTAATATGATGGTCGCTAAATTAGGTGACCATTTTTAGTGGAGTTGTTAATTGTCACAGGAGAAATTTACGTGGGTATTTTTAATTGGCTAAGTTTAATTGTATTATTAATTATTGCTAGTTTGTTTTCATTCTTAGAAACTGCAAGTGTCGCAATTTCTGAGCATAAATTAATTAGTTTAGCTCAAACTCAATTATGGGCGACTTATGCGCTAAAGTTAAAACGTAAACTTGAGCAAGTATTAATTTTTAGTTTATTTGGCAATAGCTTTTTTAATGCATTAGTTAGTACTATTTCTACGATGCTAGTAATTAAAATCTTTGGTGATGGTCAACAATTAATTTTATCAATCGCTACATTGATTGTTACACTGTTAATTATTATTTTTTCTGAAGCTACGCCTAAAATTATTGCCTCACGCGATCCTGTAATAGTTTTACGCCTAATTGCTATTCCATTATATTTTGTATTTATACTAACTCGACCAATTATTTGGTTAATTGATCAGATTGTTTATTTATTAACGCGTTTATTAGGTATTGGTAATGCCGATGGCACTTCATTAGATGAGCTTCGTGCTATAATTGCCGATAAAAAATCCCCATTTGAAGAACAGCATCGCTCTATTTTACTTAACTCACTAGACTTGCAGCAATTAGCAATTAAAGAAGTGGTAATTCCATTGCGTAATATTGAAATTATTAATCTACATGATAATATAGATAATTTACGTCAACAGCTTCGCCATGCTCAACACACTAGAATTATTGTTTGTGAGGGTGAAAGTGAAAATATTATTGGTTTTATTCATGTTAAAGATGTTTTAGCATTAATTGATAATTACCAGTTAACTGATTTACGTTCGATTATTCGTAAAATTAGTTTTCTACCTGATTTTGTGTTAATTATTCCTCAATTAAATTTAGCACAAACTCAACGTGAGAGGATTTTTGTAGTAGTAAATGAATATGGTGATGTGTTAGGAATTGCTTGTTTAGAAGATATGTTGGAAATAGTTTTTGGTGATTTTACTACCGATGCGCCTCATCGACGTTATTTAATGATCGAAGAGTTTGATGGTCAATATATTGTTGATGGCGCTACCTTAGTTCGTGAATTTAATGAAGCATATAAATTAAATTTACCACTGCATTATGATGCATTAAGTATTAATGGTTTACTAATGAAGTATTTTGGTGCAATACCTCCTGCTAATTGTTGTATAAAAGTAGATAATTATTGCTTTGAAGTATTACAAATAGGGGATTATTGGGTTGAAAGGGTACGAATTTCACAAATTATATAATCTAAATGTCTATTTTATGCTATAATTACAAATGTGTTTTTTATGTTTAAAGTTAGTCATATGATGAATTAAATTTATGATAAATTAAGTCATATTAAACAAAAGATATTATTTTTTTAAGGAATAAAAAATTATGAAACAAATTCATAAACTTAGCTTAAGCACAATGCTTTGTGCTCTTTTAGTTGCCTGCGGTGGTGGCGGTGGATCTTCTGGTGGTGGTAATCAACCGAGTCCAGTGGAACCAACGCTAAGCAATGTTACTGCAGTTGTCCCAATTGCTGTACCAACAGGTTTAGATTACACGGAATCTTATACTTCAGTTGTTAAGGTTACCAATAATAATTCAGCAGATATTTCTAATTTAACTTATAGCTTTAGTGGTCCAAATGCTAAGAATATTTCAGTAGTATCAACTCATGCATGTAGCTCCATCAGTGCTGGACAATCATGTTATCTAGGCTTAAATATTGGTGGTGATGAAAATGGTGGTTCATTCCAAATTACAATAAATCAATCAACTAGCAATACTTTGAGCAAATTAACCAATAAATTAGGTTTAACCTCTGATAGTAGCAGTAGCTTAGCACCAATTGCCGTACAGCGTAATACGGGGCAAACTCAAATTCAATATCCTAGCTATGTTTTAAAAACAGAAAGTCAGTTTATTTTAACACTAGTTAATCCTCCTAGTAATGTTCAAACAATTAGCTTTTCTCAAGGTATTAATTATGAACAGTTACCTAATGTTGGTTTAACTAACTCTTTAGATTTTTTAATTAAACCATCGAATGTTAATCAACCAATGAGTGGTCAGATATGTTTTGATGGTTCTAATTGCCAGCCTTTTACGGTTAATTTTGTAACTGGTGGGATTTTAAATGTTTTACCATTAAATGTGGTATTTACCAAAGAGGATACGTCATTTAGTCGTGATATTACTTTATATAATGCTGGAAATACTAGTATTACTAGTTTAAAGATACCAGAATTAAATTCTTTAATACAATCTGGATATATTTTAGATACTAGCAATTGTCCGATTTCAGCAACTGATCCATTAAAAGCTAAATCAAGTTGTAATATTACGTTAAGTACTACTTTAGATAATATTTCATCTGAATCAGCAATTTCAAAATCTTTGGTGTTAACTAGTACAGATGCCAGTGGTGCTACAATTACCAAAGTAGCCACAATTGATCCATATGGTGGGATTAATCTTTCTAAATTAAATCAATTTCAAACATTTGTGGGCGAGTCAGTAAGTCAAGAGTTAACGATAACTAATTATTCAGCTAATACGCTTACTAATATGGATGTTGAATCATTACCTAATGGATTTAGCTCAACTAATAATACTTGTACAACTTTAACTACTGGTCAATCTTGTACAATTACTATTCAATATTCACCTACTGCGGTAAATGATGCTACAGCGGACATAAAATTTAATTATCAAGTTAATGATAATGCTTATAACACGTTAGTTCCAGTTATCTACAAATCAATTGACCCTCAAGTTATATTAGCAATAGATCCATCTACATATGAATTTGGTAAACGTTTAATTGGTAGTTCATATCAAACTACAGTAACTTTGTTTAATAATGGCAATATTACAAGTAGTGGAATAACTGCAAATTCTTCGGATAGTCATTTTAAGGCAGATTTAAGTCAATGTCAATCATTAGCCGCTAATGCTAGTTGTCAAGCAACTGTTACATACACACCAACTAAAGATGGTTCAGCAGATTCTGGTACAATAACATTTAGTTCAAACTCAGGTATTTCTAGCACTGTATCTTTAAGTGTATCAGGAACTGCCGTACAATCACAGATTCAGGTTAGCAATGTTCAATTTAATACAACTCCTGAAAGTGGTATCTATTGGTATGAAAGTGGTACAACGATTAAATTAACAACAACTTTAACTAATAAGTTATCTAGTAATTTAACCAATTTAAAAACTTCTTTAATTTATAATTTAGACCATCAATCTAATTTAGTAGGTAGTGGTTGTGATAGTTTAAATGCTGGTGAAAGTTGTACTGTTACATTTGAAGTTAATGCGCCTTCTTCGTTATCGTCATCATTTAATTTAGACTTAAGTAATAGTTTAAATATTACTTCAGGAGGTTCTTCGGTTTCATTTAGTTTAAGTAACGATAGTAGTAATGAATACTCAATGAGATTTTATGACCCAGCAACTGTATCATCGTATTTAGTAGCTGAAAATAGTGCGTGTTCTTCTAGTAATGGTCAATTTACTTGTAATCAAAGTGCTAAGTATCAAGTGAAATTTAGTTTAATTGGTGGTCATAATGTCCCAGCTAGTGAATATAAACTTACTAACCCGACTGGAGTAATTCCAAGTAATGGATCGTGTACATTAAGTTCAAATAATTCAAATTGTACTGTTGAGCAACAAATTGCTTTTAATAGTAATCTTGGTGCAAACTCAATAACTTTGACGGGTGATAAATTAGCACAAAATTCGTTATCATTACAAATTGCAGGTTTGAATTTCTGCCCAAATAATGGATTTGGTAGCGAGAGCCAAGTAATTGCAAATGATCCATTAAAAACTCCAATTTGGCTTTGTAATACATCTACAGATCCAAAACAATATAATTTTAGCTTACAATATGGCTATAATGGGAAGTTAATTGGATCAACTATTGGTAATATTTCATGCGGTGGATATGATTGTTCAAACTCTCAAAGCCAATGGGCTGGTGGTGGTAAACTTACTATAAAAGATAATTCTACTTTATATCTAGCGATGTATAATTATACTTCCCAAGGTAATCAAAATTTGTTTCCTGGTATAGGTTATCCAAATGGTATTAATAATTACCGAAGTTTATGTACAACAATAACTACGACATCTATTTCAGGAAGCTCAATCCAATATGGAAAATCACCAGCACAACAAGTGACAATTCCTAATCCTAAAAGCGGTGCATTTGATCCTAGTGTTATAACATCAGCATGTCAAGGTTTATAAATATAATTTTATGACAAAGCGGTGATTGATTCACGGTATGTCTGATAATAAAATTTAGCTGATAGTGTGGTATGCCACCTATCAGCTTTTTTTGCATATTATCTATTTTTTTGTATAAGCTAATCGGTGGAGCAGTGCAATAATTTAAAAAATCTTTACCGCTAAAATTAGTAAAATATGCTATAATCTATTTTAAAGAATAAACTAAATAAAGGGTAATGATGATTATTTTAGGAATTGATCCTGGTTTACGTAATACTGGGTTTGGTGTAATTCAAAAATTAGATAAAACGCACAATGTCTATTGTGGATCAGGGGTAATTCAGACCGATGCAAAATTAGATTTAACCAGTCGGATTAGTACAATTGTTCATGGTTTATTAGAAATAATTGAACAGTATCAGCCAAATCAAGTCAGCATTGAAAAAGTATTTGTTAATCTCAATCCTCAAGCAACTTTATTATTAGGTCAGGCACGTGGTGCCTGTTTAGCTGCTTGTGCCTTAGCTAAATTAAAGGTAGCCGAATATACTGCTTTACAGATTAAACAAGCTGTAGTTGGTTATGGTCATGCAGATAAAGAGCAAGTAATAAACATGGTTATGCGTGAATTAAATTTAACTGGTCGTCCACAGCTTGATGCAGGCGATGGTTTAGCTTGTGCTTTAGCTCATCAATATTATTCACGGATGGAGCAAATTTTACCAATTAATTCAGTAAAACAAGGTCGCATTCGGAGTCAAAAATTTTAAGAGGATCTTTTATTAATGAATAGTTATATTTTATTAATTATACTGAGTTTAGTTTTGATTATTTCCTATTTTTTTAACTATATTCAGCGTAAGTGGCAAATTTCTGCAGTTATTTTATTAGTTTTAACTGGTGTAATTTTCCAATTAATAGTTAGCCATCTGGCGATACCGCTGGTAATTTCAGAAAATTATTTACGTGTTTTTGGTACTTTGGGTCTATTAATTATAGTTTTAGAAGCCGTTGTTGATTTAGAAATTCACCAAGCCAATTATCGCTTACTTTTACAAGCGTGTTTTATGGCATTTTTAATTGTTTGTGGTACTGGTTTATTAGTTGCAATGGGATTTAGTCTAGCATATAATTTACCATGGCATCAGGCAATTATTTATGCATTGCCATTAGCAATTATTAGTAGTGCAATAGTAATTCCTAGCGTTGGACACTTAAATGGTACAACTAAAGAATTTTTAATTTTGGAATCAATTTTCTCGGATATTATTGGTGTGTTATTATTTAATTTTATGATCTCATCAGCACAATTAGATTGGTTAAATTTAGGTAAATTTAGTCTAAATTTTTGGTTAATGATCGTAATTTCACTTATTACCACTCTAGTTTTAGGAATTATTTTAAGTCGGGACAAAGTTAAAAATTTACATATTGTAATTTTAGCTGTCTTGGTATTGGTTTATTCAGTTGCACATTATTTTCATTTATCCGCATTATTATTAATTTTAATTTTTGGGGTATTTTTACGTAATTTAGATCGCATTATTAATACGCGAATTGGTTTAGATTTATTTGCTAATTACTTAAATAGTGTAGTTATTCATAAAAATTTGCATAGTTTTCAAGAACTAGTTGAAGATTTAGGGTTTATGGTACGCAGTGTGTTTTTTATTTTATTAGGTTACTCGATCAAATTTAATCAATTACTAAATTGGTCAGTTTTACTTTTTGGAATTATGTCATTAACTGCTATTTATGCGGTTCGTTGGCTGGTATTACGTTGGGTATTAGATAATACCGAATTGAATTTGGCAACAATGATGGCTCCACGTGGTTTAATAACAGTGTTATTATTTTTTCAAATTCCTGATGTTTTTCAAAACAATGCAATAGATACAGGAGTTACTTTTTTTGTAGTAATAATTTCTGGTTTGATTATGACTAGTGGATTATTGCGTAATCGTTAATTTTTAACTTGACTTGAGATGAGGTATTATGTCATTACGTGAATTAAAACAAGATTTTTCGCTTAAATTTATCGGTTTAATTGCTTTAGTTGGAGTGGCTAGTGCAGGTTTAACCTACGCTATAAAATTTGCTGAACAATTATGTCAATTAATATTTGCTTGGGGTGGTTATTGGATGTACGTGTATATACCATTAATGTTTGTTGCCAATGTTTATTTATTAAAAAAATATTTTCCCTATGCTGATGGAAGTGGTTTACCTCAAGGTTATGCTGTAGATGTATTTGATAATGAGCGTTTAGATAAAACTTATTCATTGCGTTCTGCCGTGGGTAAAGTTATCTTAACATGTATGAGTATTGCCGCAGGTGCCTCACTAGGTAAAGAAGGTCCAACTATTCAAATTTGCTCATCTTTATTTGCACAGTTACGTGAATTAAGTAATCATAAACGGCGTTTATTAATTAAACTTGGAGCAGGTGTTGGCGTAGCTGCTGCTTTTAATGCACCAATTGGCGGAATGGTTTTTGCTATTGAAGAATATGTAAAAAAAATTAATCCTAAGATTGCTACAACTTTAGTTGGTACTACCTTAGGTGCAGTATTTGTTTCAAATATGTTAACAGGTAGTCAACCATATATGGGGAGCGTTAGTTCTAATAAACTACATCACTCATGGGAGCAAATGCTTTTAGCTATTTTAATTGGTGTAATATGTGGATTAGCTGGAGCGGTGTTTACTAAATTAATGGTGTTTATGTCAGTTGATAAAACTTGGAAATTTAATCAATGGCGTAAACAACATTATTTAATCAATGCATTAATTTTTGGCGTGGTGGTTGCATTTATTGGTCATTTAACTAGTGGTTTATCTTTTGGAAATGGTGCTGAGACTACGACGTACTTTTTAGATGCAGGTCATGATGCACCATGGTATTATGCTTTAAGTAAATTTACGGGTTCAATTGCTTCAGTTTCTGCAGGTGTTCCTGGTGGCTATTTTTCTACGGCATTATCGATTGGTGCGGGGATTGGTGATCTAATTCATAATTATTTTACTAGTTATCCATTGGTGCAATTTTATTTATTGGGAATGGCTGGATTTTTAGCTGCAATTACCCAATCACCAATTACTGCGGTTGCCATGGTGGTAGAAATGAGTGATTCTAGTCAATTTAGTTTACCAATTTTATTATCTTGTTTTGTAGCTAGTATGATAGCTGAACAATTTGGTCATAGTGTTTATCATCAACAGGTATTAAATTATATTGATAAGTCGCGTTATAAAGAAACTTTATAATTAATTTTTATGAGGTGCGAAAATGTTAGTTAATCAGGAATATTTACGCCGTTATTTATTAGCCGAGTTGAAGCCTATTTTTCAACTTAAGTATTTACGTGAAGATAGTGTGGCAGCTATTGCGGTAGCCATTGTAGCTATTCCACTATCTCTAGCTATTTCATTAGCTACTGGTGTTGGTGCTGAAGTTGGTTTAATTTCAGCAGTGATTGGTGGAATTCTCGGTGCTTTATTTGGTGGGTCACGTTTAAGCGTAACTGGTCCTGCTGTTGCCATGTCGGTATTATTAGCTGGTATTTTAGATCACTCTGGTTTTGCTGGATTACTGGTTGTTGGTGTGGTTTGCGGTGTTTTGCAAATTATGTTTGGCTTATTTAAATTAGGGCGGATTGCTAAATATATTCCATTACCACTGGTTTTAGCATTTACCGCTGGGATAGGTTTTTTACTTTTTTTTGATCAATTACCTCAGGCGTTTCAATTAAGTCATCAACATGATAATACTATAACACAAACTTTTAATCATTGGCAATTATATGCTAGTCATTTAAGTTCAGCAGGATTTTTATTAACTGTATTAACTTTGGCGATTTTAGCTTGTATACCTTATTTTTTACCGCGTGCGTATGCTTTTTTATTAGCAATGCTAATTCCTAGTCTAATTGCTCATTGGTTTAATTTACCTGTATGGGTAGTTGGTCAAATTCCGCATAATTTGGTTCATCCTGAAATTATTGATTTTACTACAATTAATAATTTATCGCGTTTGATTTTGGCTGGTTGTGAAGTGTTTATGCTTGCCTCATTAGAGACTTTACTATCAACTAATGCAGTTGATTTGATGGGTAAAGGTGATCTAAACAATTCTAATCAAGAGTTAGTTGGTCAAGGTATTGCAAATATAGGTGTAGCTATTTGTGGAGGTATTCCAGTAACGGGAATTATTGCTCGTTCTTCAGTAAATGTATTAGCTGGGGCAAAAACTCGACGGGCGGCTATTTTACACTCTTTGATTATTTTAGCTGTCGTTTATTTTGTGCCAAGTATAATTGAACAATTGCCAATAGCTGTTTTAGCTGGTATTCTCTTGGCTGCTTCTTTTAAAATGATGAACGTAAAACAGGTTATTGAATTGTGGCAGAGTGATCGCTTGGATTTTTTAGTTTATCTGGTAACTTTTAGTGCAATTATTGGCAGTGATTTAATTGATGGTATTCAATTAGGTTTACTATTGGCCTTTGTAATTGTTGGAATTAGAATGTTGCAAACCCGTACGGATATAAAGTTATGGACAAATAACCATGTGCTAAGAGTTGGCATGACAGGAAATTTAACTTTTCTTTCTTATGATAAATTAGCAACTATTTTAGAGTTTGTCAAACACACTGCTACTAAATTTGTAATTATTGAATTTGCTGAAGTACAACACTTAGATGCTAATGGTGCCCGACATTTATTTTCACTTATTCATGATTTAGCTGAAATAAATATTCAAACCATTTTACACGGTATGAATGATGAGCAACAGATCATATTACGCCATAATAGTTTAACGAATAAACCTAATTATTCAGTTACTGTGGCTGAGTATCAAATTAAAGAAATTTTAGAGCAATCTGGAATTAATCATTTAGCTACTGATGTGTTGCGCCATGGGATCATCAAATATATTAGTCATTATGCTAAGGACAATCAACAATTATTAACTACATTAGCTAAAGGACAAAAACCGCATACGTTATTAATCACTTGTTCTGATAGTCGTTTAAATCCAAATGCATTTTTTTCGGCAAATATTGGTGAAATTTTTATTGTGCGTAATGTTGGTAATGTGGTTCCTCCATACTCAGTAAATAATGTTTATAGTGAAATTGCCGCTATTGAATATGCTATTGCTGAATTAGAAGTGCGCAATATTGTAATTTGTGCACATACTGAATGTGGTGCAGTTAAGGCTTCTTTTGTTTCTGGAGATAATAAATTAGGTCATATTGGTTTAGATAATTGGTTAGGTATAATTAAAGATGGTTTTAAACTTAATCCACCAGACTCAATTGAGCATGGCATTCAAGTAAACTTATTATACCAAGTAGTAAACTTGAAAACCTATCCACAAGTTCAAACCATGTTAGCGAATGGTCAATTAACAATTAACGCATGGATTTATGATGTACATTCAGGGACGATGTTAGAATGGAGTGAACAACAAAATAATTTTATTGCAATTAATTAATTGATGAAGAGCTCAGCCAAGTAAATGACTGAGTTCTTTGTTAGATTAAGTTCTTGTTTGTCAAGCGTTTAATTAGCGGTAATAATAAAATAAAGATAATAATTACTATTGCCATAGCTAGGGAGCACCGAGAAAATAAATTAAAGTAGGCATGTGCACTAATTATTACATTATTCATACCTCGGGGGATATGGACAAAACTAGAAAGTAAACCAGAGACATAAGAACCAATTGAACTAGCAAGGAACCAAGCACCCATTAAAAAACCAGAAAGATGCTTAGGTGACATTTCACTGACAATTGATAATCCAACTGGTGAAATGCACAATTCCGCACAAGTTAATAAAAAGATACCTACTAATGGCCATAACATTGAACTTGCTACTCCAGAGGTATAAGCCAAATAAGCACTAAGCGTAAAAGTTATAAATGAAGCTAAGGTAAATAATAAACCAATTAAGAATTTTACGGGTGCAGAAGGATTATTACCTTTTTCGGCTAATTTGAGCCAAATTTTAGCAAATAAAGAGGCTAATAAAATAATAAAAATTGAGTTTGGTACTAATACAAACATACTAGTTGGTATTGTTATACCCATAAATACTCGATTAATATCGTGATCAATAAACAAGGCTAATGAGTTAAATGATTGTTTATATAAAGACCAGAAAAAAATAGCCGTAATGATAAAAACTAAAATTGATAATAGTT
>JBDLTW010000181.1:0-4577 GCA_039805605.1 Pseudomonadota bacterium | reverse complement strand
CACCTGAATATGTAGCTAAAATATTAGCTCATGCAACTAATTTCAAGTGACCAGAACAAGAAAAGAAATCAACAAATGAAAATTTGTCTAAATTAGAAATAAATATATAAATGTTTATTTTTTAAGGAGAGTATACATGCGAACAGAAGAACAAAAAAAATTAGCTCAAAAAAGATACGATGAAAGTCGTAGGGGTAAAAGAAAGAATATACCAGTCCCAATAGAAGTTTATGAAGAAATTCAACAAAGATGTTTAGAGAAAAATATTACAATGGTTGAATTGTTAACGAGAGTATTTTTATACGATAAATGAAAGTTTTTATATTTTAAAGAAAGAAACATATGATTAAATTAGATCAATTAGAAGTTAAAATTGTAGTTCATGATTTTCAATATCCTGTACAATTTTTAATTTGTGATGTATATATAGATGCAGCTCCAGATGAAATTATAGGATATGATGAAAATCAAAATCCAATTCTGCATGATAATACACAAGTTCCAAGAGTTTCAGGAACACTAAAACTAAAATTTGAAAATTCTTTTAATGATGAGGAAAACACATATAGAATAGCTCAAGATATGTGTGTAATTGTGGAAAATGATGAAAAAAGTTTAGGAGCTGCATTATTCAATTTATTTCAATGTAGTGATATTGATGATACTGTAATAAATAATTTTAATTATATGGTTGGAGAACCATATAATAAAGATCAGATAGAAGAAATCAAAATAAAATTTTCAGATAAGTTTATTGAGATGCTTATTTTATTGGGAGAAAAAATAAAGAATCTTTAAAAATATTGAAAACTATCATAACTGCTACAAATTAAAGAGAAGTGGATGCTCTTTAAATGTAGAGCAGTTAGATAGTTATTTGCTGGTTGTGCTTGTAGATTTGTTGTGTGCTTTTTGTAAATATGATATAAAACAATCTACTTCCTTAGTTAGGTGACTAGTGAACTTATTAAGTTGTAAATCTACTGCTTTTTGTAAACTAGGAACAATTTGATCTTGGCTTGTTGCTATCATTTCTGTAGATTTGTTTAAATAAATTTGCATTTTATTCATTGACAATTCAACCAAATATTTTAGGAGTTTTTCTTTTGTTTGAATTGTTTCACATAATTATAGCATATTTTAGAATGTGCGTTTTGATAGTATTTCACTGAAATGCTATTGGCAATATTTCAAATTCTCTTCAATAGTATCCAAGCAAAAAAATACAACTAATTAACCAATATGTTATAATACCACAAGTATATCTATTTTTATGGAGTCATATAATGAAAAAAATTAAATTATTAGGTTTATTATGCGGTTTGAGTTCATCATTAGTTTTTGCCGATAGTTTCAAATTAGGTTATATCAATGTTGAAAGATTAATGGCTGAAGCTACTCCTGCTAAAACTATTAAAGCTGCAGTAGAAGCAAAATTTGCCCCACAACAAGCAGAATTAAAACAACAAAACCAAAATTTACAAGCTGAAGAACAAGCACTACGCAAATTACAAGATAAAGCACCAAGTTACGAACAATTATCTAAAGCAGATCAAAAAAATTACTCACAAATGGCAAACAAGTTTAAACAAGATACAGCTCAATTCCAACAACAATATGGGCAATATCAACAACAATTATCTATGGTTGAGCGTTATGCCTCAGAAGCTTTTTTAAAGCAGTCTAATCAAGCACTAAAAGAAATCAGCAGTAGTCAAAATTTTGATCTAGTAGTAACTTCACAACAAATGGTTTATGCTAAAGCTAAATATGACTTAACAGATCAATTACTAGCTAAAATCAATAAAATTAATGTAGATTCAATTGTTCAACAAATTAAATCAACACCTGCAGTTAATCAACAAACGTTACCTAAAGCAAGTAATTAATGATATAAAAGACCACATTTATGTGGTCTTTTATATCATACTACATTTAACCAAAGTACTACAAACTAATCATATCAATTAGTTAATTGTTCTATTTGTTGTTCTAAATCAATCCATTTCTCTTCAGCTATGGTTAACTTTTGTTGCTCAACTTCTAGTTTAGCAACCAATTCACTAAGTTGTTTTAAATCACAATTTTGATTAGCTTGTTCAATTTGTTGATTAATCTGATTAATTTCATTAGTTAATCTTTGCATCGTTTTTTCAACCTGCTCTAATTGATTATGCAATTTATTACTCAATTTTAAACTATTTACTATTGGACTAGCAGTTATTTTATTTTTAATTGGCTTGGTGGCTTTTACTTCATCTTGAGCCAAAATAAAATTTTGATAATCATCTAAACTGCCATTAAAACTAGTTAATTGTTGCTGATCAATTAAATATAAATCATCAACTACACTTTGTAATAAAAATTTATCATGCGAAACTAGCACTACCGCACCAGTATAATCTTGTAAACTAGTAGCTAGTTCTTCACGCATCGCCATATCTAAATGATTAGTCGGTTCATCAAGAAATAAAATATTTGGTTTAGTAATAATAATACTAGCCAAAATTAAACGAGCTTTTTCACCACCAGAAAAATTAGCAATACTTTGACTAGCAATTTCGGCACTAAATCCAAAACGACCTAAGTAATTAAAAATTTCTTGTTGTTTTAGCTGGGGAGCAGCTTGTTGAATTAAGTAATATGGCGTATCGTCATCATTAAGCATTTCAATAGTTTGCTGGGCAAAATAGCCAAGTCTAATTTTGGGATTAATTTCAACTATCCCGTTAAGTAAACTTGTTCCTTCTAAAATAGCTTTTATTAAACTAGTTTTACCTTTACCATTTTTTCCTAGTAGACCAATTCGATCACCTGCAAAAATTTGTAAATTAACTTGATTTAATAAAATTTTTTCAGCATAGCCTACTTGTAAATCAATTAAACTTAATAATAAATCTGGAGTATATTCAGGCTCATAAAATTCAATTGAATAATTTTTATCTTGATGAATAGTTGCTGAAAACTGTAATTTTTCAATCATCTTCATACGACTTTGGGCTTGTTTAGCCTTACTCGCTTTGGCTTTAAACCGATCAACAAAGCTTTGTAAATGGGCGATTTTACTCTGCATCGTCGTAATATATCTTTGTTGTTGAGCCTGTTTAGCGGCATAGGTTCGTTCAAAAGTTGAATAATTTCCACCATATAAAGATAAATTTTGTTCGGCAATATGTAGTGTTGAGGTAGTAATATTATCTAAAAATTCACGATCATGCGAAATAACTATAGCTAAACCAGTATACGATTTTAACCATGTTTCCAACCAAATTACAGTTTCAATATCCAAATGATTGGTTGGTTCATCAAGTAACAATACTTCACTAGGGCAAAATAAAGCCTTAGCTAAATTAGCACGCATTTGCCAACCACCAGAAAAATTTTTAATTGGCAAAATTAATTCTTCATGTTTAAAGCCTAAACGAATTAATAACTTTTCTGCATTAGGGCGCAATTGATAATATTCTGGCAAATCAGTATGATTATCTGCATATAGATGATGTGCCAATAAAACATATTCAATAATTTCTAATTCTGGATTGTCTATTTCTTGCTCAATATGACTAATTAAACAACCACTAGGTAGCCGAAACTCTCCAGCTTCTGGCTGATTAATTCCCAGAATTAATTTAAATAAGGAAGATTTACCACAGCCATTTTTACCAACCAAACCATAAATTTGACCTTTATAAAGCTGTAAATTTACCTCTTGTAATAATATTTTATTTGCATAAGCAAGTTTTAAGTTGTTCATTTGTAACATAATTGAATTTTCTTAATGAGATTAGCGAAAGTTATAATGGTCGCTGAAATTTTCGACCAATTTGAATAAGAGTTGCATAAATGTCTTTATGATTAAGATAATAAATATTATTTTCACTGTAACAATTACCTGCGTAGCAACTCAAGCGAACATATTCATTATATTCTTTACCATGTTTACTGATTAATGGATTAATATTTTTTTTCACCACCAAAACAAAATCATACGCAAAACTATAACGAATAGTATTACCATAAAGATAGCACCCTTGATTATTCGGCAATTCTTTAAAATATTCACTATGGGTAAAAATACTATTTTGCGGAGTTAAAACATCATTACCATTTAAATTATATAATAATCGACAAGTATAACCATCTAAATAAACTTGAGTATTAATATTAGTAAAATTTAAGGCTTCAGAAATATGTAGAAACACTAAAACTAATGGACGACTCATTGTAATAATTACCAAAACAATAAAAATAATTTTACCATTGGAAATTTTACCTAAATTTTGATGATGCAAATGAGTTAAATATAAGCCAACTAAAGCATGATATAAGCCCATCCACACTACAATCAATTGGATTTTTAGACCTAGGTCTATATTATTACCAGCTAAAACAAATGCCCCAAAAATAAAAGCAATTAATAAGGTTGCCATTTTGAGCCAATTTTTTAAATTAGAATTACCTTTAATAAAACTAGTACCAAAATTTACAATAAAAATAATTAATACAGGGTATAGTACTAAAGTAATAATCGAAACAATTACTGTAAAAATAAAAAAAGAGCCAAATGCAGCTATACT
>JBDLTW010000180.1:0-4082 GCA_039805605.1 Pseudomonadota bacterium | reverse complement strand
TCTAATCATCTCTAATAATGCATAGCAATATAAAAAATCAACATTACTAGCACTGTAACATATTGTTATATATTAATTATATAAAAAAATATTTTTAATCTATTTTTATTCCCTATAATTTAATTATTTCTTTTATAATTCGAAATTAGCAAAAATCACAAATAAAGTTACTTCATAAAATAAATTATTTTAATTTTTTAAAATTATATCTGATTATAAAACGATGAGGATCGTATGAAACTAAAACTGCTAATCTTATGCTATTTGAGCTTAATAACTATAGCAATTACCCATGCTAGTTCATTTCTATATGTTGCCAGTGATAATGGTTATAAAATTATTCAATATAAAATTTCCGACCAAGATGGCAGTTTAAGCCAAGTACAAAGTTATTCTTTGACAGGATCTCCAGGTAAATTAAAAGTATATAGTACAGAAAATAATCCAAATAAGTTTTTATTTGTTACTTTAAGCAATACTAATAAATTAGTTGTATTTAGAATTAATGAGAATACAGGAAGTTTGAGTAAGTTAGCGGAATACCCAACAGCAAATGCACCACAGCGTATTTTTATGTTTGGTGGGGCATATATATATATTACTTCACCTAGTCAATATGCAATTAGCGGTTTTAATTTTAATCCAGATACAGGACAATTGACGCCAATTACAGGTTCACCATTTAAATCTTATGGGGTTTCTGGATCTGAGTTATCGCCAAATGGACAATATCTTTATGAATATAATTATACTAATCCTCCCGTAGTACGCGAATTTAATCAGTTTAATGGGACTTTTGGTCCTCCATTATCATTTACTAATAAATCTATTGACAACAATGATGCTTCTTATATTTATAAGGTAAATACAGATACGGCAAATGGGATTGCTAAATATAAAGTTTCTAATAATGACAATAGCCTCATTATTCCTGATAATAAATATAATAATGTTAATTATAAATTAAATTACACACCTAATGTATTAGGGTCTAACGGTAATTATCTCTATATTAGTGATAATAGTAATTATGTAAATATTTTTAATAAAAATACTCCTGATGGTAGTTTATTATTAGTAGATCGAGTTAATTGCGGTGGCTATAATTGTCAAGCTTTCGAGTTTACTCAAAATGGATACGCTTATGAAACAGCATCGGATAGTTATTCAATTTCTGAATATCGCGTAGATCCTCAAAGCGGTGAGTTAACTTTATTTGGTAGCATTAAACTACCAATAAAGCCAATATCGATGAGCATGGTCTCATTATAATTTTTTTATATAAGGATAGGTTATGAAATTTATAAAATATAGTTTTGTTTCTGGAATATTAGCTTCGAGTTTATTAAT
This sequence comes from Pseudomonadota bacterium, assembly GCA_039805605.1. Lineage (GTDB taxonomy): Bacteria > Pseudomonadota > Gammaproteobacteria > Burkholderiales > UBA11063 > Aquella. Next base: position 2,732 of record JBDLTW010000180.1, on the reverse strand, counting down.
GAATATTCCACAAGCACAAGCTTTTAATGATAGTAATGTTTATGTAGATAATCATACTGGTCAAACTCTATTTGCGCAGTTCTTATTTGGCGACCATCATGAATGTAGCGATGATATGAATGCCTCTATTCATAAAGTCGCACCATATTCAACAATAAGTGATTCATATCATAGCAAGAATAATGGAGTTGCTTCGTGTGATTTTATTGTTAATGTATTTAAACTAATACCACCTAGCACTATACAACAAGATCCAACAAAGCCAAAAAAACCAATACCTTATACAGTAATCATGACAGAACATGGAACTTGGAAGAACTATTCAGGTGATACTTATAAATTAGATAGCCATGATACTCCGCCACGAGTTTGTGCTAGTGGTTATGGATGTACTACAGATAGAGCAGATGGAGGTAATCATCTGCATCTAGAAATTAATGAAGGTAAAAATACTTATTCTCACATTAAATATATAAATATCAGCCCAGCTGATAGGTATGTTAATTATGACCGAATTAAAGGTAGTTGCGTAGACAGCGTTGATGATGATTATTTTAAAGTTCCTAAAACTGCGGCTATTAGTGATGAGATTGACAATAGTGATAAAGGTTCTCATTGTATTTACAATGTAAATATTTCTAAAACTAAAGATGGTAAAGATAAAGTATGTCAAGTACAAGTTGAAGTTAGCAATGATCATTTAAATCGTACTTATATTAGTGATTATGCGATAGAAAAAAACTCTGATGTATGTAAGGTATCAAAATCAGTAGTAAGCTCAGATAACAAAACATATGATATTGAAATAACATCTAATTAAAAAATATTTAAAAGGAATTTAATTATGTATAAATTAACAACGATTAGTGCAAGTTTATTGCTTTACTCTAGTATGTCATTTGCTAGCATTATACCCTCTACATATCTAACTGATGATACGATTAAAAAAAATATAGAACTCTCTACCAATCCTGCTGAATATGATGATATTTGTCAAGGCTACTCCAATGCTAAATATAGCAATATTGTTGTGAGAGCATATAGCCCTGAGTTTGAAAGTGTTACCAATATAAAAGTAATTACTAACAATAGTCAGACTAAAGACCTTTATGCCGGTAAGAATACTTATTACAATAACAATGATGTAACCTCTAATTATGCTACAGCTCCATTTGAAGAAACTTTTACTAATACATCTACTACTACTACTACCCATGGTTGGAGGACTTCTGCTGAGGTATCTGGTGGTGAAGCAGGTAAAAGATTATTACCAATTCCAGGAATAAAAACAAATGCAGAGTATAGTGGTAGTATTTCTCATGCAGTTCAACAGTCACAGGCTGAAAAATATACTGCAGCATCACAAACAGGATCTTTACCTCCACACTATAAAGTAGAAGTAGGAACTAAACTATCAACTACTGTAATGAACGGCGAATATTCTTTTGATGCAATTTTAGGCGGAACTGCATTAGTGTCATATACAGCTACATGTAATGGAAAAAACTATGACCGCTTTTCACAAGGTCCTATTGCTGGATTTTTATACTATCGTAAACCTAACATACTTCTACCTGAAGGTATGACATTTGGAACAAATGAGTCAGGGTTAACACAAGTGCATATTACAAGTGGTGGAACAGTGTCTGGTCAATTTGGAACAGATTATACAGTTATAGTATATGAAATGCAACCAATCGATTCAACTTTATCTCCTAAGCCATCGAAGATTGTTAAAGGAACTTACACTGTACTTAGCCCTAATTCTGCATCGGCACAAGTTAAACCTAGCGACATAACAACAATATTTAAATAAAATCTCTTAATTTTTTAACTCACTAGACTGTTCTGGTGAGTTATTTTATATATAAAAACACGGCTTTGTTAATATAAGATATATAGATAATTATTCCACTTAGCCATTAATAATTTTATTGATAATAATAGCATTTTTTTAGACTTACTATAACATTTAGTTCTACGTCGTAGCCTAGCTAAAAAGTGTCTAAATATGCTATTATATCCCTCAACTGTATAAGTTTGTGCTTTTGAACAAATATACTTTTCATGAGGAACAAATTCATTATATGCTTTACAGTGATCTGTCATTACTCTGCCTACTGCTACATCTGATATTTTTCCCATAATTCTTTGCCAGTTTTGGAGCCTCTTGTTCTTATAACACAATTAATAAAAATTTTATTTAGTCGATCCACTGCTATCCATATCCATTCACTTTTTTTTATTACCTATGTAGCTATGTATCTCATCTACTTCTACTATTTCTGCATCTTTAATTGGCTCCATTGGTTTTAATTGCTCTAATTTTTCCCCATAACTTTTTATCTAATTATATACTGATACATGGCTAACATTCAATAATCTACCTATAGATCTAAATCCTAGTCCTTCTAAATATAATTCTAGTGCTCGACGTTTTAAACTTTCATCTTTTGCATTCTTTAGTTTTTCTACTGTATAATTATAATTACAGCTCTTACATAAATATCTTTGCAAACCCCTTAAAAATCAATGTTTTATTGTTGATTTATTCTCTTTACATTTTGGGCAATTCATTATTTATCTCTTTTATTTAAGTAATAATCACATCATTTTAACACGAAATATCTTTATTTAACAATGCCAAAATTCTAATTTCTCATTCCCAAATGTTACCAAATATCTCCAACTCTCTGCTCCACAAATTAATCCACAAATACTAATTAATAAAA
>JBDLTW010000179.1:0-20900 GCA_039805605.1 Pseudomonadota bacterium | reverse complement strand
TCGATATGTATCTAATGTCAGATCCAAGTCGTGTACTATCTGATTTTGGCGATACCTCATTACTAGAATTGATAGTTAAAAATGGAGTTAAAGAGGCAAGTAATAGCCTACCTTATAATATTAAAAATAATCCTACTGCTGTAAATGAAACCATTGAAAATAATATGCGTAAGGCAATTATTGAGCAAATGCCAACTAATCCTGCATATTTTGAAAAAATGAGTGCACTATTGTTAGAATTAGTTCGTTTACGCAAAGATGGTACGCTTAAATATGAAAATCTACTTAAACAATATCAAGAGTTAGCAATAAAGCTACAACCTGACACTAAAAAAGCATATCCAATCGCTATTAATACCAAGCCAAGACAAGCACTTTATGATAATTTATGGCAAGATGAAAAACTAGCTATTGCGATGGATAATTATATACGAGAAGAAAAAGACGATGATTGGCGAAAAATGGAGATTAAGAAAAAAAAGGTTAAACGAGCTATTCGGAGGGTATTTGAACAGTTTAATCGTGATGATGATGCTAAGATAAATGAAATTTTTACATTGGTAGTTAATCAACATGAATATTAAAATGGATCAAATCAGCATTGGTGATTTGACAATTGAGGTTGTGCGTAAAAATATTAAAAATCTCCACTTAGCCGTATATCCACCAGATGGTCGAGTTAGGATAGCTGCGCCATTAAATTTTGATGATGATGCCATACGTCTATTTGCTCTGGCTAAATTAGCCTGGATAAAACAAAAGCAAAGAAATTTTATTAATCAAGAGCGACAATCATCTCGACAATTTGTTGATCGTGAAAGTCATTATTTTAAAGGTAGTCGCTATTTACTACGCATAATAGAGCATAATTCAGGAGCAAAAATTGAGATAAAAAGAAAACCATATATTGATTTGTATATTCGCCCAAATACTTCAACTAAGCGACGACAACAGCTAATTAATGAATGGTATCGCAATTATCTTAAGCAGGAAATACCTAGGTTGATTGAGAAGTGGGAGCAATTAATTGGAGTTAAAGTTAATGGCTATGGTGTTAAATTAATGAAAACTAAATGGGGTTCTTGTAATATACTAGCGAAGTGGATTTGGCTTAATCTAGAGTTAGCTAAAAAACCTGTACGATGCTTGGAGTATGTGATTGTGCATGAAATGGTGCATTTATTAGAACGGCGACATAACGATTATTTTAAGCAACTAATGGATAAATTTATGCCACAGTGGCGTATGTATAAAGAAGAGCTAAATACGTTGACACCAAGTACTAATTGACCTCCACCACGCTCTAAAAGGCGATGGTTCCTAGTTAAACTTTCCATATCTAGTTAATGGTATCTACATTCAACCCCGACAGAGGAAACTCCCTAGGCATTAATTTCCGCTAGTCCAGCGGTATGTATATGTATGGCTGTAGCTTGAATGTTTATCCTCCAATGAACGTGACCGTCTAATATTAATAGGCTCAGTTGATTTAGCAATATGGACCATCTTTTAAGCGGTACTGATTAATCTAAATGGTTGGTTGCTAGATTTTCGTTTGAAATTAGGATATTTAGCACGTTTAGTAAAAAAATTACTAAAAGCATTACCTTGTGAGCGCAGTGTTAGTTGTAAAGCTACTGAACTAACATCATTCAACCAGCTAAATTGCTCTTGATCTTTAAGCTCAGTTAAATGAGCAGAAGATTTGCTATAATTAATTTTATTCCCATTCAGAGAATATTCTTTATTACGCTAATCAAGTAAATTGTTCCATACCACACGAACACATCCAAATATTTGAGCTAATAACTGTTTTTGTTCCGCTGTAGGATATATTCTCTTTGTTTTTCATGATGGAGTTATTATACTATAGTTGATTTACAAAATTCAAGATGATTTATTAAATAGACTTACTCACAGTTTAACGCTTTATTTCTCCTGAAGGGAGAGGTTTTACGGCGTGGTGGATAAATATAGAAGCGACTTCCCATTTGTCTACGGAGTAGCTGGAATACCGCACATTCAAAATATTGCGCTAAAGCAAGAACCATCAAATGAGCTAAACCAAAACATGTGCTTGGTTTAGCAATAGAGTATCCCAATTTAGGACGAGAATAATGTCAAGAGCAGTTACATTTTTGAATATGCGCACCATGTGGATTAATCGGAGAAATCCAATAATCACTAGCAATTTGAAATTGGCTAAATGTTTTTTGCATAGCACTAGCTACTTGAGAGGCTTGGATTTGATTATGACATAGAGCCAATAAACTTGGTCCAGAACCAGACAACATAACAGCTAATGCTTGTTGTTCTAATGCTGCTTGTTTAACTTGATTAAAGCCTGTAATTAATTGACTACGTTGTGGTTCAATAATTAAGTCTTGTAGCGATGAGCTTAACAATTGAGCATCTTGTTGATAAAAAGCACTAATGGTAGCTGCTAATTTAGCTGATTGCGCAATATATTGTTTTAAGTTAATGTTAGAACTTAAGATTGCTCGAGCTTCTTTAGTTTTTACCGTTAAATGTGGATGAATAATTACGGCAACTAATTCTGGATAAGGTAAGCTAATTACCGCTAGAGGATCTAAATTATGAATTAAAGTTATTCCACCAAATACGCATGGTGCTACATTATCAGCATGGCGTCCGCCTGAAGCTAACTCTTCTCCATATAATGCATATTTAACTAAGCTTGATTTATCAACTGGTTGCTGTAAAAAACCATTTAGGGCAACTACGGCAGCTACTGCCGAAGCCGCCGACCCTCCCATTCCTGAACCAATTGCAATACCTTTATCAATAGTTAAAGAAAATCCACAATTAATTCCTAAGTCTAAACACATTTGCTGTAATGCAAATGAAGCTGTATTTTGTTGACTATTTAACGGTAACCCTTCAACTGAGTTAATTTTTTCAATGATAATTTGTCCATCACTACGTTTAGTTAAGTGAACAGTATCACCAACAGCATCCAATGCTAAACCTAAGATATCAAAACCAACACCTAGGTTAGCACTAGTTGCAGGAGCAAAAGCGGAAACTTTTTCGATCAAGGGATTTAATTGAATTGACATATAATCATTTCTTTAATATAAATATGAAGTTAAACGTAATAAATCAGCAACTACTCCAGCTGCTGTTACTTCAGCTCCAGCACCTGGTCCTTGAATTACCATTGGGCGTTTACCATCATAACGTTTAGTTTGAAAAATTATTACATTATCAGTACCATTCAGACGTGCTAAAGGATGGTTAAGTGCAACTGACTTAATCGCAACATTTATGCTACCATCCGCATTAATCTTACCTGCATAAACTAATTTTTCTTGTTTGTCCTTAGCTGTCTGTGCCATATGCATAATTGCATGCTGGTAATCTGGTAATTTAGTTAAAAATTCTTCAATGCTACTATTTTGTAACTCTTCAGGAACTAAACTGGTAACTTTAATATCATTTAATGATACATTATGTCCAATTTCTCGGGCTAAACATACTAATTTACGTGCTACATCTTGACCAGATAAATCCTCACGTGGGTCTGGTTCAGTATAACCTAATTCACGTGCTTCAATAACAACTTCGGCAAAGCTACGATCATTAGCTAATTCATTAAAGATATAGCTTAACGTACCTGAAACAATTCCCTCTATAGAAACAATTTCATCACCAGTTTTGATTAAATCTTGCAAGGTATTAATAATTGGTAAACCTGCACATACTGTAGCCTCATAAAGATAATGACAACCATGTTCTTGTGCGGTATTTTTTAATTCACGATAATAATTCAGATCACCAGCATTGGCATGTTTATTTGGGGTAATAATATTAAAACCCTGCTTAAATAACTCAACATATTGCTTGGATAAAGCATAACTAGCGGTACAATCAACAATTACTGCATGTGGTATGTCATCGCTTAATAAATGCTGAGTAAATAATTCCATGTCAGGTAAGGTGTTACTATTGGTAAAATTATCCAACCAATTATCTGCTAAGGCATCATTAGTTAATAACATCTTACGACTATTCATAATCCCACGAATGCAAATATCAACATGATAGCGTTGCTTAATATTTTCACGAATTTCAGCAATTTGATTTAAGAATGTTGAACCTATTCCACCAGGACCAATTAACCCAACAGAAATGACTTTATCTGATAAGTAAAATCCAGCATGAGATGCTTGTAAAGCTTTATTAATATCACTACTATTTATTACTACTGAAATATTGCGTTCTGATGAACCTTGAGCTATAGCACGAATATTAATATTAGCTTTGGCTAAAGTGTCAAAGAATTTCCCCGCAACTCCAGTATTGCCAATCATATCATCACCCACAGCGGCTAAAATTGCACAGTCACAGTCAATATTAATTTTATTAATTAAACCAGATTCCAATGCAACTTTTAGTTTGCTTTGTAAAACTTGACTAGCTAATTCAGCTAAATTGCTATTAATTGCTAGGCAAATAGAGTGTTCTGAACTAGCTTGACTAACTAAAATTATTGAGATATTATGTTCACGTAATACTTCAAAAATTTTCGCAGCATAGCCAGAAACTCCAGCCATTCCTGCACCTTCAATATTAATTAAAGTAATATCGTCAACATAACTTAAGCCTTTAATTAAATGTTTAGATTTTGTTGAGTTTTGGCTGATATGAGTGCCTAAAGCTGTTGGATTGTAGCTATTTTTAATATACATGGGAATATTTAGCTCTTGCACAGGTGCAATAGTCATTGGATGCAAAACACTGGCTCCAAAGTATGCCAATTCTAAAGCTTCTTTATAAGATAAATGATTAATACAAAAAGCTGATGGCACTTTTGCTGGATGTGCAGTATAAATTCCATCAACATCAGTCCAAATAATTAATTCCGTAGCATGAAATAAACGGGCAAAAATTGCACCTGAAAAATCACTACCATTACGTCCTAGAGTAGTACGCTTACCTTCAGGAGTTGAGGCAATAAATCCAGTAATAACTAACTGATCAAAATTTTTGTCACGACAGTAATTAATTAACGCTTGTTGGCTTTGTTCCCAATCAATATAAACAGTGCTATCTTTCTTAGTTGCAATTAGTACTTGAGTTGCGTCCAAATACAAAGCATTACCATTTAAAGAAAGTAATGCAGTTAAAATTTGTGCCGACCATTGTTCTCCATAACCTAAAATAAAATCTTGCACTTGTATCGAATAATTACGAATTTCATTGATTGAACTTAAGATATTATGAATAATTTTGAAATCACGCTCTAAAACCAAAAACAATGATTGGTGAAGACGTTGGGGAAGTAGATTTTGAATTATAGTTTGATGAAATTGATGTAAATTATCTAAATTTTCTTGCCATGGTTGGTAGTTACTAGCGGCATCTAACATAGCTTGTAATTTGCTCGTTGTTCCTTTAGTTGCTGAAACTACAATAACTTCTTTTTGCCCACTAAGAATTTTTTTTACTTCTAAAAAACGACTAGCGTCTGCAACACTTGAGCCACCAAATTTATGTACGGTATAATAATTCTTGAGTATTTCCACAATGTTCCCTTATTTATAAACACAATTAGAGATTTTAGTTAAACTTAGTTAGTTGAATTAGTCATGGCTTTATACCAATGATGGCTATATTATACTATTGGATTATAGAAAATACAACTACTAAATTTTTATCAATTTTATCAAAGTGCAGCTTTAATTAAAGATTGTTTAATTAGCGGTAATTTGTCAACACAATTTAACCCCAAATTACGCACAACATCAATAATTGAGTTACGATTAGTAAACAAACGTTGTAATAAATGGCAAGTAATTTGCATCTGACGTACTTGCTGATAGCGTTGATAATTATAGCGATTGAGCACAGCTGGTTCTAAATTTAAACCTGAATGGCTAAATAATTGTGCTAAAGCTTTAGCATCACCAAAACCTAAATTAACTCCTTGACCTGCTAATGGATGAATGGTATGAGCTGCATCGCCAATTAAAATAATTCGGTTATTAATAAACTTTTCCACTAAATTTAGTTTTAAGGGAAAAGCTTGAGCAGAAGTAACCAATTCTAATTCACCTAATTGATAATTAGATGCTATAGCTACTTGAGTAGCTAATTGCTGTGAATTTAAATTCAGTAAATTTTCTGGTTGATTAGTAGACCAGACAATTGATATATGTTGATTAGGTAATGGCAGATAAGCAAGAATGCCATCATTAAAAAACCATTGATGGGCAATATTTTGGTGATTAAGTGCACATTTAAAATTAGCTACTACTCCAGCTTGATAATAAGCAATGCTATTTGTAATAAATCCTGCTTGATTACGGACAAAAGAATTAGCACCATCAGCAGCAATTAACCATTTAGTTTGAATTAATTGTTGTTCATCAGTTATTAAATTAACTTGATCGTTTAAATTTTCCAACTGTTTAATCGAGGCTAAAATTATGCTTAAATTATCTAATTGGTTTAATTCAGCATAAATTCCTGCTAATAAATTACGATATTCTACAGTTTTAGCTAAATAAGTTAAATTACTTTCCATTGCATCTAAATTAATTTGACTAGCATAATTATTACCGCGTACCTGCATGGTTTGAATAGTGCCAATTCGAGTTTGATCATAATTTTTGGTTAGTTGCTCTAACCAATTATAATTAGTGGGTGCAATAGCATAAATTTTGTTATCAAAACCTTGATTATTTTGAGTAAAGTCAGGATAATTACGTTCAATTAAACCAATTTTCCATTGTGTTTGTCGTTTAGCTAGATCTAAGGCAAAACTAGCACCAACTAATCCACCTCCAACAATTATAATGTCATACATGATCATACTCCAAAAATTAAACTTCGTGCTATAGTATTTTGAATAATTGGTAAATTACTTAAACTAATTAAGCCTGTTCCACGTAAATGTTGCCAACAAATATTTTGATAATCCATTTTAGTAGCTAAAAAGTGAGTAAAATTAATTACTGCATTGGCATCTTGATTACGTAAACTATCAAATTGAGCTAAATTTAAATTAGTAAAATCTTGATTATGTTTATTTAGGAGTTGACTTAAAATTTGTACATCACGAAGCCCTAAATTTAGCCCCTGAGCTGAGACAGGGTGAACCGTTTGTGCTGAATTACCAATTAAGATCATGCGATTATGCACACGTTGCTTAACTTGAGTCAAACGCAGTGGAAAACTATGAATTGGTGCTAATAAATGTGCACCACCTAAACGCGTCGTAAACTCTTGATTTAAACACTGCTCAAACTGCTGAGGATTATTTTTTAGTTGATTAGCTTGGTTCGTTGCTAATGACCATACTGCCACAAAATGTTGCTCAAATGGTAATAAAACTAAAGGAGTTGACGCAAAACGTTCATAGGCAACGGCTTCTGGTTTTTGTATGGTATCAATATGGGCAACTAATGCCACTTGTTGATAGTCATAGTTACGCCGATAAGATATATTATTTAATAATTTACCACCTTCTGCCATAATGGCTAGATCGCTAGTTAAATAATTATTTTCTTGCTTATTGGGCGTATGGTATTCAATCGTGGCATAATTATGACCATTACTAACTTTGCTTACCTTAGTAGTAATAAACTTAATTAATGGTGAGGCTAATGCAATTTCACGTAATTTGGCACAAACATCACTATAGCGAATGGTATAACCTAAATGAGGCAATTTTAATTGTTCCGCATTAATTTGACTAATTCCTAAACCTTTATGCGAAATTTCTACACAATTAATTGGGGTTGCCAGATGTGGATCCCATGCTTGAAGTTGCTCTAAAAATTGTTGTGAGGCAAATGATAAAGCTAAAACTCTGCCATCAGTTTGTTTATTGTTATCATCGTCTAAAACAACTACTTGTTGTTGATTTTTACTAAGTTGAATAGCTAAGGCAAGTCCAACAGGTCCTCCGCCAATAATTGCTATTGAGGTATGTAACATGATAAATACTTATAAAATAATTAGTTCTCTTTATTTTGTTGAAGAAATAGATGATTATTAATGAATTTAAAAACTAAATCTAAATTAGTTGCACTATTAAATTGCTCCCCGCCATGTTTCGCACCATCTAAAATTACTAGTTGGTAGTCCTGAGGACGATTAGTTTGACCAATTAGTGCCTGATAAAAATTAACACTTTGTTGAACTGGAACCATATTATCACAATTACCATGCTCAATTAAAATAGGTGGCGTTGTTAAATTAATATAGCTAGTTGGATTAGCTTGTTGGGCAATAGCATTTAATTGTGATGGTTGCCCACCTAATAATTTAGCTTCTGGTGAGTTAATTTGATTGTGATCGGCATTACCTAAGCCAGATGCTCTAAATTGTGCATCCATTTGAGTAAAATCAATTGGACCAAACCAATCAATAGCCAGTTGGACATTATCAGAATAATTCACATATGCAGACTCAGTTATAAAATTTTTATCATTTCCCGAGGTCGCCACCAAAGCAGCTAAATTTCCTCCTGCTGAGCCACCCCAAATAACTACATGATCTGGATCAAGTTTATATTTATTAGCATTAGCCCGAATAAAACGAATTGCTTGTTTGACATCATTAATCTGCGCTGGAAACTTAGCTTCACTAGTTAAGCGATAATTTACAGAAACTACCGCAAAACCATGCTTTAAACCTTCAAGCATAGGTGTTAATTGTCCATCACCCTTATCACCCATAGCAAAACCTCCTCCATGAATAGAAATAATCACGGGAAATTTAGTTGCGCTTGGTTGATTGGGTAAATAGATGTCTAATTTTTGTGCTGGAGATGAATTAGCATAAGCTAAGTTGAGGAATTTATGAGTAATTTGCGAAGTATCGGCTAATTGTAATTTAAATTGCGGTAAAACTGATAAGCTGATAGGTTTAGTTTCAGCACACCCCAAATTAAACGTTCCCGCTAACGAAAATAGTAGTATTAATTTTTTCATCTAAGTCACCAGTTCAAAAAATTCGCTATTAATAGCAAATAATAGAACTGCCTTTCTTAAAATAATTGTTGTTTTAGCAGATTTCCTACTCAATATTTACCAAATTAGTATTCTTGCCATCATGTATAATAATATTTATTAAAGTAAAATAGACTGATTAGCATTTATTTGATGAATTCTTTATATTTTGTCTGCACCAAGTTTGTAGTGCTCTTATATTAAGGTTTTACGGCGTGTTGGATAACTTTGTTTAAATTATACCTCGCTCAAAGAGCGAGGTAATTTTAATTATAGCTAAAAGCAATAATTAGTATTGCATTTGCATTTTCATAACATCTTCATAACTAATTTGTACCGCTTTAGTTTGTGCTAGAGCAAAAATATTAGTCACTACTTTTTGTTCCATAGCCATTGCTTTAGCATTATTTACACGTTGTTCATCTTTGAAATACCAAGCTAAATAATCTGTAGGATCTTCATACATTGATGCTAAATCTTCAACCACTACTTTTACTTCTTCATCACTAATTTCTAAGTGATGTTGCTGAATAAATTGTTGAACTAAGAAACGTAAGATAACCATGTTTTTAGCATCTTTTTCGAACATTTCATGAGTTAAATTAATTTGATCATCTTTATAGCCTTGTTTTTTCATATTTTCTTTGGCATTATTCATCATAACATGAATTTCATCATGAACTAAAGCATGAGGTACCTCTAATGGTGAAACTTCAGCAAGAGCTTGTAGTGCATTATCACGAGCTTTGATTTTTAAACGACGACTAACTTCTTTTTGTAAATTATCTTTAATTTCAGCACGTAATGCCTCTTCAGTACCTTCAGTAACGCCAATACTTTGAATAAATTCAGCATTAAGTTCAGGAAGCACAGGACGTTCTACTTGTTTTACTAAGATCGTAAAAATAGCAACTTTACCTTTTAAGTTTTCAGCATGGTAACTATCTGGGAAATTAACTGTAACGTCTTTACTTTCACCAGATTTCATCCCTAAAACACCAGCTTCAAAATCAGGTAACATCCAACCCTGGCCAATTACAAATGGATAGTTTTCAGCTTTTCCACCTTCAAACTCTACTCCATCAACTTTACCTAAAAAGTCAATAGTAACTTTATCACCATTTTCAGCATTAGCATCAGCAACTACTTCATGAGTAGAACGTTGTTTACGTAAAATATCAATTGTTGTATCAACATCTTTATCTGTTAAACTACATTCAGGCTTTTCAATTTCTTTACCTTCTAGGCTACCTAATACCACTTCAGGCATAACTTCAAAAGTAGCTACAAAGGCAAATTCTTCACCTTCACTTGAGGTTAGATCAAATTTAGGTTGACCTACTACTTGTAACTTATGTTCAACTAATTCGGCAACAAATTGTTTATTAATTTGATCATTTAGTGCATCTTCATAAGCTGCACCACCATACATTTGTTCTACAATATGTTTAGGTGCTTTACCAGGGCGAAAGCCTTGTACTTTAGCTTTTTTAGCATACCCTTTTAATTTATCTGCTAATAAAGAATTAACTACTTCTTTATTAACATTAAAACTTACTTTACGCTCTAACGTATTAATTACTTCAACAGCCATCCTAAAATTTCCTTAAAAATTATAATAATAATTGCGTATTATACCATTTTATTGAAGATCTTATATAAATTTATTTTTAGCAATGATTGACACACTCTCAAAATAGGAATTAGTTATAGAATGTAAAAGTATATTGAATTGTTCTTGGCTACTGATAGCTTTTATTGATCTTTAGAAGAAAAATATTTGCTTGTTTGTAGAAATATTGCTCCAATAAATATAATTTGAAAATATATTTGCGCAACATACAGCAATATATTGATAGCTCTGCCATTCTCATTTATTATTTGGTGTTTTTTGCTAAATTTGATCCAATTATGCTATAATTCGGCTGTCTATAAGCTATTATATTACCGAAAAACTCCGTAAATACCATGATTTTATCTTCAAAAAAATTTGTTCAAACCGTGGCAACAAGAAATAGTCCATGCCATTAAAATGACTAATATCTCGTAGTCAGAGTTATCAAATTTTGAATATAAAAAATAACTACTATTATTATTGGCAACAGCTCATATTACCATCAAACATGAAGATAGCGTAATTTGGTTAGTGCTGATGATGGATCAGAAGTCTCGCACTCTAGCTTGTGTGAGTGTCACTAAGAAGTTATCTAATAAAGGCAAATAAACGAATGTTAAACAAACAATATATAGATTTAATTAAACAAGATCTAAAGACAACTAAAGTTTTAGTCGTTGGCGACGTAATGCTAGATCGTTATTGGTTTGGTGATGTAAAACGCATTTCTCCAGAAGCACCTGTCCCTATTGCTAAGATTAATAAAATTGAAGATCGTCCAGGTGGTGCGGCTAATGTAGCACGTAATATAGCTAGTTTAGGAGGAAATGTTAGCTTGTTATCAGTAGTTGGCAATGATGAACCAGCACAAACTCTTGAACGATTACTACAACAAGAAGGTGTTAATACTCTACTCAAAATAGATTCCAATATAAATACCATTGTCAAACTTCGAGTATTAGCCAAACATCAACAATTAATTCGAATTGACTTTGAAGAGCTACCTTCACATGAAATTTTAACTGCAGTCTTATCCCAATATGAGCAAATTATTGATCAATATGAAGTAGTTATTTTATCTGATTATGGTAAAGGTGGACTAAGCCACACCCAGAAAATGATTGAAATAGCTAAACAGCATGGTAAAAAAATTCTTGTTGACCCCAAAGGTTCCGATTACTCTAAGTACCAAAACGCTACAATTATAACTCCTAATCGAAGTGAAATGCAAGATGCGGTTGGCAACTGGTCAAATGAAGATGAATTAATGCAAAAAGCTAATAAATTAAAACAAGACCTAAATTTAACTTACCTCTTAGTAACTCGAAGTGAAGAAGGTATGACTTTATTTGCTCAAAATAGTTTTCACTATCCAACTTTAGCTCAAGAAGTATATGACGTATCAGGTGCTGGTGACACGGTAATAGCTACCTTAGGCTTAATGTTAGCCAATCATATCCCTATCCAAGATGCTGTACAATTAGCTAATTTGGCAGCTGGTATTGTCGTAGCTAAACTAGGCACAGCAACAGTCAGAAAAGAAGAATTAATTAAACATCTTATCACATATATTACTAATTAGAAAAGGATTTTTATTATGTTAATCGCCGTTACGGGAGCAGCTGGTTTTATCGGCTCCAATTTAATCCGCCAACTTAATCTACGTGGTTATTATGATATAATTGCTGTTGATAATCTAACTAATGGCGACAAAGCTAAAAATTTAGCTGATTTAGATATTCTTGATTTCGTTGATAAAGAAGATTTTATTCAAGCAATTGTTAATGGTGAATATGATAATCAATTAGATTATATTTTTCATCAAGGTGCCTGTTCAGCAACGGTTGAAGCGAATGGACGCTACATCATGAAAAATAACTATGAATACTCTTGTTTATTACTCGAATATGCACAAAAAAATGAAGTACCTTTAGTCTATGCCTCATCAGCTGCCACTTATGGTGCAAGCAATATATTTATTGAAGAACGTGAATACGAAATTCCTTTAAATGCTTATGGTTATTCAAAAATGCTCTTTGATCAAACAGTCCGTCGCTATTTTGATGCTGGATTAAGATCCCCAGTAGTAGGCTTAAAATACTTTAATGTTTATGGTCATCGTGAATTTCACAAAGGACGCATGGCCTCAGTGGTTTTACATAATTTCCGTCAATATCAAGAACATGGACAAGTTAAATTATTTAGTGGCTGTCAAGGTTATGCTAATGGTGAGCAATTACGTGATTTTATTTCCGTTGAAGATGTAGTAAAAGTTAATTTACATTTCTTTGATAATCACACTCAAAGTCCACATGAAATTTCAGGGATTTTTAACTGTGGAACAGGAAAAGCACGTAGTTTTAATGATTTAGCTCTGGCAACAATTAATGCTTGTCGTCAAGCAACAGGTAAAACAAAATTAACTTTAGCTAATGCTATAGAACAAGGTATTCTAACTTATATACCATTTCCAGCTGATTTAGCAGGTAAATATCAATGTTTTACTCAATCAAATAATCAACGTTTAATTGATTTAGGAAAATATCAACAAGGATTTTTATCTTTAGAACAAGGTATTGAAAACTATATAAGTCTATTAATTTAACATTATATTGACACACATCTACTTTATCCAACACGCCGTAAAACCTCCCCCTTCAGGGGGAGGATATAAGGCGTTAAACTAGCGTAGATTGTTGCGAGTAAGGCTATTTAATAAATCAGCTTGAATTTTGTAAATCAATTATAGTATAATAACTCCATCATGAAAAACAAAGCCTATAAATACAGAATATATCCTACAGCGGAACAAAAACAGCTATTAGCTAAAACATTTGGATTTTTTCGTGTGGTATGGAACAATCTACTTGATTGGCGTAATAAAGAATATTCTCTTAATGGAAATAAAATTAATTATACCAAGTCTTCCGCTCATTTAACTGAGCTTAAAAATCAAGAGCAATTTAGCTGGTTGAATGTAGTATAATACAATCAACTAGATATGGAACGTTGAACTAGGAATCATCGCCATTTATGGCGGGGTGGAGGTCAAGTAAAATAAAACTACAAAATCAAGCAAATCAAGCGATTCACAGAAAAATATAAGAGTTTAAATTATTAAGTTAGGTAAAAAATGGCAGTTAAAAAATCCGAATTATACAGTTCATTATGGGCAAGTTGCGATAAATTAAGAGGTGCAATGGATCCAAGCCAATATAAAGATTATGTATTGGTTTTATTATTCGTTAAATATGTATCTGACAAATATGGCGATGATCCTGATGCGTTAATAGAAATTCCATCAGGCGGTAGCTTTAAGGATATGCAGGCACTTAAAGGTCAAAAAAATATCGGAGAAGAGATTGATAAAGCAATTAGCGCACTAGCTAAAGCCAATGGTTTGGAAAATGTTATTGATGTGGTTAGCTTTCAGGATGAAGAAAAGCTGGGTAAAGGTAAGGAGATGGTGGATAAGCTTACTGCCTTGATAGCAATTTTTGAAAAACCAGCGTTAAATTTTACACATAATCGTGCTGAAGGCGATGATATTCTAGGTGATGCCTATGAATACTTAATGCGTAACTTTGCCTCGGAAAGTGGTAAAAGTAAAGGCGAATTTTATACACCAAGTGAAATAAGCCAAGTATTAGCCAAAGTAATTGGCGTTAAAAGTGTGGCTAAACCAATTATTTATGATCCAACTTGTGGTTCAGGATCTTTATTGTTAAAAGTAGCCGATGAAGCAAATGGTCCAGTCAATATCTACGGTCAAGAGAAAAATATTGTAACAGCTGCCTTAGCTAAAATGAATATGTTTTTACACAATAATCCCGAAGCAGATATTCAAAAAGGACAAAGCACCTTATCCAATCCACTATTTATCAATGACGGCAAACTTAAAACTTTTGATTTTGTAGTAGCCAATCCACCATTTTCATCTAAAAATTGGATGGATGGTTTTAGCCCTAATGATGATTTATATCAACGCTTTGAAACAGGTAAAATTCCCCCAGAAAAAAATGGTGATTATGCTTTTTTATTACACATTATTAAATCATTAAAAAGTACAGGTAAAGGTGCGTGTATTCTTCCGCATGGCGTATTATTTCGTGGCAATTCTGAGGCTGAAATACGTAAGAGCATTATTGAACGTGGATATATCAAAGGGATAATTGGATTACCTGCTAACTTATTTTATGGCACTGGTATACCTGCGTGTATTATTGTGCTGGATATTGAACATGCTAATGCAACTAAAGACCTTGATGGTACTCAGCGCGGTATTTTTATGATCGATGCCAGTAAAGGATTTATCAAAGATGGTAACAAAAATCGCCTCCGCGAGCAAGATATTCACAAAATCGTTGATGTATTTACCAAACAAATTGAAATCCCTAAATATAGTCGCTTTATATCCTATAATGAAATCAGCGATCCAAAAAATGATTTTAACCTAAATATTCCTCGTTATATTGATAGTCAAGAACCTGAGGATATTCAAGACATTGAAGCTCATTTACTTGGTGGTATTCCAAATGCAGATATTGCGGCATTAGATGAATTTTGGGAAGTTTATCCAAACCTAAGAACAGAATTATTCAATGATAGTGATAGACCTAATTATAGTAAACTCAAAATTAGTCATAGCGAAATTAAATTAACAATATTTAATTACCCTGAATTTTTAGAATTTAGTGAGGCAATGGACTTACTATTTAATCAATGGAAAATCCAAGCCACCCAAGAATTAAAAGCTTTAGACAAAGGTTTTAGACCCAAAGAACTTATTCACAATATGGCTGAAGCTATTTTAGCAAAATATACCAATAAAAAGCTTATGGATAAATATGCAGTTTATCAACATCTCATGGACTATTGGAATAGTACTATGCAAGATGATGTATATTTAATTGCTGTTGATGGCTGGGTAGCCGAACCGCATCGAATTATTGTAGTTAATGAGAAAACTCAAAAAGAAACCGATAAAGGTTGGGAGTGCGATTTAGTTCCTAAAATATTGGTGATTAATCGTTATTTTTTAAGTGAAAAACAAGCACTTGAAAAATTAGAAGCTGATAAAGAAACTATCGTAACACAAATTAGCGAACTTGAGGAAGAACACAATAGCGAAGATGGTTATTTTGCTGATTTTGATAAGGTTAATAAAGTTAACGTACAAAAACGTTTAAAAAATATTGCTACTACACTTTTGCAATTAGAAAACGATGAGGAAGTTAGAATATTAACAACATATCTAGCACTAATTGATAAGCAAACAGAACTTAATAAAAAAATCAAAGATGCAACTAGCAAATTAGATAATGCAGTACTTAAACGCTATAAAACATTAACCAAAGATGAAATAAAGCAATTAGTAGTTGATGATAAATGGATGGCAAATATAGAACACAGTATAAAAACCGAAATGGAACGGATTAGCCAACGTCTTACTCAACGTATAAAAGAACTAGCAGAACGGTATGAAACACCTCTACCAAAGCAAACTAGCCAAGTAACTGAATTGGAAACTAAAGTAATGGCGCATCTTCAAAAAATGGGGTTCGTATGAAAATAAAAGCAGGTTATAAATTAACTGAAGTTGGCGTAATTCCTGAGGATTGGGAAGTAAAAGAGTTGGGGGAAATTGCAAATATCGTAAGAGGAGCATCTCCAAGACCTATTGAAGACCCAAAATGGTTTGATGAAAATTCACCAATTGGTTGGGTTAGAATTTCAGATGTTACAAAATCTATAAAAAGCCTAACAGCAACAACGCAGAAACTTTCAAAACTAGGAATTCAAAGTAGCAGATATGTTGATGAAGGCAACCTTATTATGAGTATTTGCGCAACTGTTGGAAGACCAATTCTTACAAAGTTAAATGTTTGTATTCATGACGGTTTTGTTGTTTTTAGAAATCCAAAAATTGAAATCAATTATCTATATTACTTTTTAAGTTATATAGAAGGAGATTGGTCAAAAAATGGTCAAACTGGTTCTCAAATGAATCTTAATACAACATTAATTAATACAACCCAAATCCCAATTCCTTTAGTTAAAGAACGAATCGCTATTGCAACTGCTTTATCTGATGCTGATGATTTAATAAGCAGTTTAGAAAAACTAATCGCTAAAAAACGTAACATTAAACAAGGCGCAATGCAAAAACTCTTGCAACCCAAAGATGATTGGGAAGTAAAAAAGTTGGGAGAAGTTTGTGATATTAAAAAGGGTCAATTAATAACTGATAGTACAAGGGTAAATGGAAATATTCCAGTTATTGCAGGAGGGAAAATGCCTGCATATTTTCATAATAAGCCAAATAGGCTTGGAAAAACCATTACAATTAGTGGTTCAGGTGCAAATGCTGGATATATAGCTTTTCACGACTATCCAATTTTTGCCTCTGACTGTTCAACTATTGGGGAAAAGGAAAACTATTCTATTCAATATATCTATTATTTGATGCAATCATTACAAGAAAAAATATATAAAATGCAAACAGGTGGAGCACAACCACATATTCACCCTAGCGATTTAAATCCAATAACAATTCCTTTTCCACCAAAAGAAGAACAAGCCAAAATCGCCACCATTTTATCTGATATGGATGCCGAAATAACAGCTTTAGAAACTAAGCTAGAAAAATATCGTAAAATAAAATTAGGCATGATGCAAAACTTACTAACTGGAAAAATTAGATTGATATAACAACACAATTTTAACACAGTTGCAAAGCGATATAATGCTTTGCAAATATACATTTATGGGGGGATGTGAGATGAAACAAACAGACACTAGAGAACTAATTTTATTTAGTAGTGATGATGGTAACATGACTATTGATGTGCAAGTAAATAATGACAGCGTTTGGTTATCGCTTAATCAATTAAGTAGCTTATTTGGGCGTGATAAGTCTGTAATTTCACGCCATTTAAAAAACATATACAATGAGCAAGAATTAGAACAAAATTCAACTCTTGCAAAAATTGCAACAGTTCAATTAGAAGGTAATCGCGAGGTAATTCGTGATATTGAATATTATAATCTTGATGCTATTTTATCAGTTGGTTATCGAGTAAATTCTAAACAAGCCACGAAGTTTCGCCAATGGGCAAATAAAATTCTTAAAGACTATATTCTTAAAGGATATGCTTTAAATGATAACCTGCTGGATACCACACATAAGGAATACCAACAATTATTAAATTTACTAAATAATACGCTAATTAACAATCAATTAGTTAACTCGCAAGGGCAAAATATTTTATCTTTGATTAATGATTATGCGCTTACTTGGAGTTCATTATTACAATATGATGAGGATAATTTAGCGATCCCAAATACCATTCACCAAAGCAAGTTAAGCTTAGACTATTTAACTACTCTTAATGCTATAACTGAATTTAAGAATAGTTTACTAGCTATTGGTGAAGCAACTGCCTTGTTTGCTAATCAACGTAATGATCAATTGCAATCCATTTTAGCCAATTTAGACCAAACCATGTTTGGCGAAGAATTATATAAAAGCGTTGAGGAAAAAGCTGCTAATTTACTCTATATGGTAATTAAAGATCACCCATTTAGTGATGGTAATAAACGTATTGGAAGCTTTCTATTCGTGTTATATTTGCAATTAAATAAGCTAAACCGCAATATTAATAATATTGGATTAACATCTTTGGCGTTATTGGTTGCGGAATCTAATCCCACACAAAAAAATTTAATTATTCGCCTAATCATAAATTTATTAGCAACTTCTGAAAATTAACATATAGTTTTATTAGCTTACAATTTAAGCACTAATTATAAAAAATTTCACCGTACTAAATAAGCATAACAAAAATAATTAATTGAGGCAGATTATGAATAAGATAGTAAAACCTGAACGAGTTACCCAAAATCGGATTATAAAGTTATTTACTAGCGAAAAGTTAGGTTATACCTACCTTGGTAACTGGGAAAGCAGAGAAAATAGCAATATTGAAGAATTAGAGCTGAAAAAATACCTGACGGGTAAATATAGCCAAGAGGTAATAAATCAGGCAATTTCTGCCTTACGCAAACAAGCCGAGATTAGTAGTACTGAGGATCTTTATACGATAAATAAAGCTTTTTATTCAATGTTACGCTACGGTAAACCCATCAAAATTGATGCCCAAACACAACCAGAAACCGTACAATTTATTGATTGGAAAAACCCTAGCAATAATAATTTTGCCATTGCCGAGGAAGTGACCATTAAAGGGCATAAAGAGCGACGTCCTGATATAGTTTTATATATTAATGGTATTGCAATTGGCGTTTTAGAGCTTAAAAAAGCTAGTGTTTCAGTTAGCGAAGGTATTCGCCAAAATCTAAGTAATCAAAATAATCTATTTAATAAGCAATTTTTTACTACTGTTCAATTAGTTTTAGCTGGTAATGATAGCAATGGTTTGTATTATGGCACGACTAAAACCGAAGAAAAATATTTTCTAAAATGGAAAGAAGAAAATACTAATTATTCCCCTAATGATAACCTGTTAGACGTGCAAATTACTCAATTTTGTGCTAAAGAGCGGTTGCTAGATATTTTACATAATTTTGTACTTTTTGATTTTGGGATAAAAAAACTTTGTCGTCCTAATCAGTATTTTGGCATTAAAGCCACTCAAAAACACCTAGCTAAAAATGAAGGTGGAATTATTTGGCATACTCAAGGTAGTGGCAAAAGCTTAACTATGGTATGGTTGGCAAAATGGATTTTGGAAAATCGACCACAAGTCAGGATAATTGTCGTAACTGATCGTACTGAATTAGATGATCAAATTGAAGGTGTATTTTTAGGTGTTGAAGAACAGATTGTTCGCACTCGTAGCGGATCGCATTTATTAGCTCTATTAAATGATCCTTCACCACGCTTAATTTGTAGTTTAGTGCATAAATTTGGCAGTAAAGAAGAGAATAATTTAATCTCAGAACTTGAAACTAATAAAAATTTTAATCCACAAGGTGAATTTATTGTCTTTGTTGATGAATGTCACCGTACCCAAAGCGGTAGATTACATGATGCAATGAAAGCAATTTTACCTCAAAATACTATTTTTATTGGGTTTACTGGTACTCCATTATTAAAAAATGATAAGGCAACAACATTAGAACGGTTTGGTCGTTATATTCACACTTATAAATTTGATGAGGCAGTAGCAGATGGTGTAGTCTTAGATTTGCTCTATGAAGCAAGAGATGTTGATCAATATATTTTAGATCAAAAAGGAATTGATGATTGGTTTGAAGCGGTAACCCAAGGTATGAATGAGTTACCTAAGGCAGAACTCAAACAAAAATGGGGCACAATGCAAAAGCTACTTAGTACCCAAAGTCGATTAGAAAAAATAGTATTTGATA
The DNA here is from genome assembly GCA_039805605.1 of Pseudomonadota bacterium. Taxonomy (GTDB): domain Bacteria; phylum Pseudomonadota; class Gammaproteobacteria; order Burkholderiales; family UBA11063; genus Aquella. The sequence goes on along the minus strand of JBDLTW010000179.1, from coordinate 914 downwards.
TAAAAAAAGACTTTATTACTAAACCTCGCTTAAAAAATGGGCGGGGAAATGCTATATTAGTTACACCAAGCATCTATGAAGCCTGTCGTTATTACGAAATATTTCAGCGTTTTAAATTGAAAAACTGTGCCATTATTACTAGTTATGAGCCAAATGAAAGTACAATAAAAACAGAAGAAACAGGTAATGGCGAAACCGAAAAACAAGAGCAGTTTGAGATTTATCAACGCATGCTACAAAATAATGGTTTTAGTAATGCTAAAGATTTTGAAAAATTTGCCAAGGAAAAATTTAAAAAAGAACCTGCAAATATGCAATTATTAATCGTAGTAGATAAGCTTTTAACTGGATTTGACGCAATTCATTGTACTTATTTATACCTTGATAAACAAATGCAAGATCATGGTTTATTTCAGGCTATTTGTCGTACCAATCGCTTAGGCAAAGAAGGCGAAAGCGATCCATATTATAAAGAATTTGGCTATATTGTCGATTACAAAAATCTTTTTAGTAATCTCAATAAATCAATTAATGATTATACTGTCGGTGCTTTAAGTAACTATTCTGTGGAAGATATTGATGGTTTACTAACAAATCGCTTAGAAAAATCTAAACAACGCTTAGATGATGCAATTGAAGCCTTGCATCAGTTATGTGCACATGTGCCAATGCCCAAAGGGTTAATCCAATATTGTCATTATTTTTGTGGTGATGTAGCTAATCCCGATGAGCTAAAATCTAAGGAGCAAAAGCGGGTAACTTTTTATAAATTAGTAGTTGCCTTAATTCATGCTTATAACAATATTGCCGGTGAAATTATTCAAGCTGGTTATACTCAAGTTGAAGCAGATAAGTTAAAAATACAAGTTAATGATTATATTGAGTTGAGAAATAGCATTAAACATTATAGCGGA
>JBDLTW010000178.1:0-2905 GCA_039805605.1 Pseudomonadota bacterium | reverse complement strand
TTAGTAACTATCGTCCACAGTTTTATTTCCGTACAACTGACGTAACAGGTGCGGTATCATTACCAGAAGGTGTAGAAATGGTTATGCCTGGTGATAATATTCGTATTAATGTAGAATTAATAGCACCGATTGCGATGGAAGAAGGTTTACGTTTTGCGATTCGTGAAGGTGGTCGTACTGTAGGCGCTGGTGTTGTTTCTAAAATTAGTGCTTAATTAGAAGGATTGAATTATGACTCAACAAAGACAAAATATTCGCATTCGCTTAAAAGCTTACGATCACATTCTTATTGATCGTTCAGCAGAAGAAATCGTTGAAACTGCAAAACGCACAGGTGCTATGGTTAAAGGTCCAATTCCTTTACCTACTAAAAAAGAGCGTTTTGATTTATTACGTTCTCCACATGTGAACAAAACTTCACGCGATCAGATTGAAGTTCGTACTCACTTACGTGTTATGGAAATTGTTGAACCTTCAGACAAAACTATTGATGCTTTGATGAAGTTAGACTTACCAGCGGGTGTAGATGTAGAAATTAAATTAAAATAATCAAATTAATTTAATCGCTTAATCTATTTACAAAAGCCGCAGTTTTATTAAACTGCGGCTTTGTGTGGTCATGACAGATTATTTTTGAATTCCAATTGAGATCATATTGGCGTTAATAATATCATTGGCTAGTTTATTTGCAAATAATTCATAACCTACTTTGGTAAAATGAACCCCATCTTTACGTGCATAGCCGTTAATAATTAAATTTTTCATACTGCATTTGCCCCCCATTGCCATTTGCCAAGACCAATAGTAAGTATGTTTTTGTGTAGCAATTTGACTTTGAAGATTTTGCATATTAGTTAGGTTTATAGGTCTAATTCCACAACCTCCAGATAATGCTTTTAATCCTTCTGGAGCCCCAATAATTAATATTTGTGCATTGGGTAAAGCTTCTTTAATTGAATTAATTGTGTTATACCATAAAGTTTGAACATCTGTTAATTTCAAATGCAAGTCTAAGCTTTCATTCGTACCATAAGATAAAATAATTAAATTAGCATTAGTTTGTTTTAACTGTTGCCAATAAATAGAGTGGTTCCAGCGTTGCCACTGATTTAACTCTGCTCCATTAATTCCCATTGCAGAAACAATAACTCCAGGGCTACCATTTTCTATTTGAATGCTTCCTATATCATAGCCAATACCATTAATAACTTGATATGACAATGGTAAGCTAGAATAAAAAGAAATAGTTTTCCATTTTGTTTCAGGATAAATTGTATATGACGTTATTGGTATTTTACCACTCTCGTTACTAAAAATTAATTTGGCATCATTAGATGATGGTTTAACCCATAACGTAAATTTATACAACTTATTTTGTGGTAGATTAGGTATGTTAATTATAACTTTATTGTGCGCCAAAGTTGATCTGGCTATAATTCCACCTAATGGGAAATCGCTTTTTTTTGAACGGCTTGTAACAGCTTCCCACCCTGTTACAGAGTAATTGACACCTATTATTTGTTGCCCATTTACTGATATTGGATAAATTAACCCAACGCCACCGTTACCATATTTATCTTGTAATCGTTTGGCTAATTGATTAGTAAACATACCACCAGCAGTATGTGAATCACCAAATTGAATAATTCTAAATTTTCTTCCTAAATTATTTTCTATCATCTGAAGCTGTGTTGATAATATATTGTTTGATTCTTGCTCATCAAATAACTGAATTTGTTCATTAGTAGGTGAATAGCTACAGTTACTTAAGATGACTAAACTAATAATTATTAAAACAGCTTTATCTAATTGCTTCATAATAAGTTTCCTGCTAACTATTTTACATTGACTCAGACTTATAGTTTATATGACTCAAAATATATTCAGCTAATAGTTCTTGACCTTTACCACTAAAATGAATACCATCCTTACTTCTAACTATAATTTTTTTACCATTCTGTAGGATATAATCCGAATATTTACCTGTATTACTTAATAAATCACATGTTGGAAGCAATAGAACTTTATCATGTAGTTCTTTATTAATTACACTACGTAAGTATACCATTTGCGAGTTTAATTTTTCACTGCGCATATAAGGTACATTTAGCCAAATAATTTTTACATTATGGCTTAATGCTAATTGAACTATTTTATTAATCCTAGAACGATAAATATATTCCCAATCACTACTAGCAAATTTAAGGTATGGTGCTCCTCTTGATTTTTCTGGGTCAGGAAAGTCCCATGGATCATTTGGGCCTAAAAACATTATCAATAATTTAATTTGAGGTTGATTATTCAAAGTTGTTTCAATTGTTTTAGGCCAATCAAAAAATGTTGGATAAGATAATCCTGTACTTTGCTTACTTAAATTAATTGATTGAATTCCATATTTTTTCTTTAAATTTTGTTCAACAAATGGTGCAACTCCTTGCATTAGTGAGTCGCCAGCAAAAAATACTATATCATTTTTAGATAAAGTTATTTCATTATGATTGGCAATTATCTTAGTTGTTCGTTTCTCTTTTAGGCTAGATATATGCAAATATTTTTTTTGTACAGTTCTTATAGTTACAATATTATCATTTATATTTGGTACAATAATATTTGTAGTAAATCGATTATATTGAGAATTTATTTTTTCATCAATACTTGCACCAAATTGCCAAATTATATATTTATTTAAATTTAATTTTTCTAATAAACTTGGTTGATGATAAGTTTGTTGCCAATAAGCATTAATTGAATTTTGAGTTATCCATATCGATGAAATAAATACAATAATAATAGTAGTCCATACTCTAATAAAATCTTTTAAAATAGTTGATTGAAATCTGTTATTCATCATTTAACTCATTAAAAATTAGCATAAATAAAGCTAGGTATACCTGATGGTGCTAAA
>JBDLTW010000177.1:0-7512 GCA_039805605.1 Pseudomonadota bacterium | reverse complement strand
CTTTATTACGCCAATCAAGTAGATTGTTCCATACCACACGAACACATCCAAATGTTTGAGCTAATAGCTGTTTTTGTTCCTCTGTAGGATATATTCTGTATTTATAGGCTTTGTTTTTCATCATGGAGTTATTATACTATAGTTGATTTACAAAATTCAAGCTGATTATTACATAGCCTAATTTCAAACGAAAATCTAGCAATCAATCATTTAGATTAATGAGTACAGCTTAAAATATGGTCAGTTGTATACTAAATCAACTGATCCACTTAATCATAGTTGGTAGTTGTGTTTTACAGTAAACGATAGTATAATATAGGTATCATGCTTAAATCAAGCAAAATACTAGATATTTAAACATTGTATAGCTTGGTGGCAATCACTATAAGTATTCTGAAGGAGTTAATCGTGCTTAAGTTTGTTAATGCCTCTCTAGTATTTTCTGATCCCCTATAAAACTATGCGTAAAGATTTTTTTATTTATCGACCAATTTTAGCCAGTGTAATTTGTTTAATTATTAGTTTATTAGGAATAGTCGCATTATATAAAATTCCTGTAAGTCAATTCCCACCAATCTCACCACCATCAATTGTCGTAAGAGCATCCTTTCCTGGAGCTAATGCAGAAACCTCAGCTAAAGTAGTAGCCGCTCAGTTAGAAAATCAACTTAATGGCGTGGCTAACCTCCTGTATATGGCAACTAATACCTCATCAACTGGCGGAATTAGCATACGTTTAACTTACGAAGTTGGTACAGATTTAAATATTGCCATAAATGAAGTGCTAAATCGTTTATATGCTGCTCGACAACTACTTCCTGCAGTGGTACAAAAAATGGGAATTAATGCACGTAAAAGTTCTCCTGATACTTTATTATCAATTGTTTTTTATGCTGATCCATATATTAAACCGACTTGGATTAGCAATTATTTACAACGTACTGTAGCTAATGATTTATATTTATTGCCGACAGTTGGGGAAATTTCAGTACGTGGCGCAGGTAAATATGCCTTAACTGCATGGCTAGATCCAAATAAAATGGCGCGTTATAATGTTAGCGTAGCACAAATTGAAGCAGCGATTAATGATCAAAATAATGAATATATTGCAGGTAAAACTAATAGTGTACCATTTCCAAGTGTAATCTCAAGTGATGAAAGCCAATTATCTTTTAACTTAGTTGGGCAACATATGTATAGTTCAGCCGAACAACTTGCGCAAACGATTATTAGTAACCAAAATAACCAAACTATTCGCCTTAAGGATTTAGCCCGAGTTGAGTTAAGCTCTAATGATTACTCTACTTTAGCTAAAGCTAATTTTATTGATCAACAGGGTAAATTTAAGCGTTATGCTATTACCACCATGAGTATTCAGTTAACCCCTGGAGCTAATCAATTATTAGCTAAACAACAAATTTTAGCTACTTTAGCTAAAGATGCAGAACATTTTCCTAATGGTTTACACTATCGAATTATTCAAGATAATTCACGTTTTGTTGAAGCCTCAATTAGTAATGTAAAAGAAACCATGCTAATTGCAATTATTATTGTTGCTATAATTATGTTGATTTTCTTACAAGATTGGCGAGCTTGTTTAATTGCTTTATGTACTATTCCAGTATCAGTATTAGGTACAATTGCCTGTTTATTTATAGCAGGATTTTCACTTAATACTTTAAGCCTATTTGCATTAATTTTAGCCATCGGGATCGTCGTTGATGATGCTATTGTAGTTATTGAGAACATTGAACGATTGCGTCAAGCTCAGCCAACATTAAAATTATTAGATGCAATAACTATGACCTTAAATGAAGTATTTAGCGCAATTATCGCAATTGTCTTAGTCTTAAGTGTAGTATTTATTCCCGTAATGACTCTAGGTGGTTTAAGTGGCATTATGTACCGCCAGTTTGCTATAACTATTGCCTGTGCTGTAGTTATTTCAGGGGTCTGCTCGTTAACCTTAACACCTGCATTGTGCAATTTATTAATGCGCCAACAACTACAAACTATTCCATGGTTAGCTCGATTTGAACATTTGATAATTAAACTTAGTCGAAAATATTTAAGATTAGCAGAATATTTATTATTAAAACGTAAAACCGTATTGCTAATTTGGCTATTTATAATTATTGGAGCTATAGCTTTATTTAAATTTTTACCTACTGGTTTTGTTCCCAACGAGGATCAGGGAATGGTTTTTGCCACCATTAATTTACCCAGCTCTTCGCCATTACAGCACACCGATGATATTGTTGCTCAATACATGAGCAAATTAACTAAGAATCGTAATATTGATTCAGTAATTAGCATGACGGGAGTTGATTTAATGGATTCAGGAACACAAAAACCATCAGCGGCTTCACTAATTATTTCATTACGTGACTGGTCAAAACGTGAAGGCGATAATCAACAAGCCGATCAAATAATTAATCATTTAACTAAATTAGCCCGTAAATTTGAAGGAATGACTATTTATGCTTATAATCAACCACCAATTAGAGGTTTAAGCACCACAGGAGGCGTAGAATTTTATTTAGAAGATCGTTTAGGTGGTAGCGCAAGTAATTTAGAAACACAAAGCAAATTGCTCGTTGAACGTTTAAAAAAATATCCGCAAATTGGTAAAGTTAAACAATCACTAGATACGCACAGTTTAGAACTAGCAATTAGTCCAGATGTCGCTAAGGCAAAATTTTATCAAGTTAATTTACGTGATTATTATCAAGCTTTACAAACTATGTATAGTAATAATAATGTTAATTTTGCCTATCTAATGCAAGGCTTAATCTGGGTGGTTTTGGAAGCTGATTATCCATTTCGTGCTTCAATTCAAAATTTAAGTAATGTTTTTATTCATTCAAATTTAAGTGATAAATTAATTCCCTTAGCAACAATTTCTCAGGTAAAATATGGTAATGCACCACAAACTATCCAAAGGTTTAATGGATATTTAGCCAATAAAATCACCGTAAGTCCAGCAAAAAATGCATCAATGGGTGATGTAATGGCAATTATTCAACAAGAAATGAGCAAAATGCCCAATGGTTATAATTATGATTGGTTTGGTACCAGCTTTCAGGCAAAACAATCACAACATACTTCTGGTTTGGCGTTTATATTTGCTTTAATTATGATTTATTTGGTCTTAGCTGCTTTGTATGAACGATGGTTTTTACCCATAGTAGTATTAGCAGGAATACCATGTGCAATTTTAGGTGCAGGATTAATTTTATTATTTAGTGGTAGCCCCAACGATTTATATTTTCAAATTAGTTTAATTGTGCTCTTGGGATTGTCAGCAAAAAATGTTATTTTATTAGTTGAATTTGCATTACATGAAATGCGCCAAGGTCATAGCATTTTAAATAGTGCAATTAATGCTTTACATCAACGCTTTAGACCAATTTTAATGACTTCATTGGCTTTTATTGGTGGAACACTGCCCTTAGTTTTTGCAAGTGGTGCAGGAGCCAATGCACAACACTCAGTTGGTTTAGGCATTATCGGTGGTATTTTAGGCTCTTTATTGCTCACACCATTGCTAATTCCTGCATTTTTATTAATTGTGCTTAAATTTAGTCGCAAATCTACACCATAAAACAAATTGCAAATTTAATTGGGAGAAATTTAATGAAAATTATAAAACTTAGATTTAAAAATCTTAATTCTTTAGTCGGTGAGTGGGAAATTGATTTCACTCATCATGAATATTCTCAACAAGGTATTTTTGCAATCACAGGACCAACAGGATCAGGAAAATCAACAATTTTAGATGCAATTTGTTTAGCATTATATGGGCGTACACCACGCTTAGATAAAATTAGCAGTAGTCAAAATGAAATTATGTCACGACAAACTGGAGAGTGTTTAGCTAGTTTAGAGTTTCAAACCCAACAAGGTAATTATCGAGTAATTTGGGAACAGCGTCGTTCACGAGGCAAAGCTGATGGCAAATTACAGAATGCTACCCATGTTTTAGAAGATTTAAAAACTAAACGCACCCTAGAGGATAAACTTTCTAAGGTGGCAAATCGTATTCATGATATAACAGGTATGGATTTTGAGCATTTTACGCGTGCAATGCTCTTAGCTCAAGGTGGCTTTGCTAAATTTTTACAATCTTCTGCTGATGAGCGTTCACCAATTTTAGAAAAAATTACTGGTACTGAAATTTATAGTCAAATTTCCCAATTAGTACATCAACGTAAAAATCTTGAAGAACAACAGCTAAATATTATTAGTGAGCGTTTAGCAGGAATTAAACCTCTTAGCGATACCGAGCTTGAGCAATTATACCAGCAATTTAATAATCTCGGTATAGAACTAAATAATTTAGATGCTAGATTAGATCAATTGATTAAACAAAAAAATTGGCTAGAGCAATTAGCTAACTACCAAGATAGCTTAACACAACTTAATCAAGATGCACAAAAATTGGAATGGCAACGCCTTGAATTTATTCCCCAACAACAATTATTAGAACGTGGGAAAAGTGCCCACAAATTACAACAGAGTTACTATTCTGACTTAGCTAGAGGACGTAGCCATCAGCACCAATTAACTGAAAAATTACAGCAATTACGTGCCAATGAAGCAAACTTACAAGATAATTGTGCGATGACTAAATCACGTTATGAATACAGCATTCTACAATTAACTCAATTTGAACATAATTATCAACAACAGCTAAAAAATCTTGAACAAGCCCACAGTTATGATAGACAAATTATTACTCTACAAAGCGAAATTAATAATCTAGAACAGACTATTCAACAGGATCAAACTAAGCAACAAAATTTAACGGATAATTTAGAGCAAACTAAGCAAAAATTAGCTACCGAACAATCTAAGCTAAACACAGTGCAAGATTGGTTAACCAAGCATACTAATTATGCTAATTTAACCAGTGAATTAAGTGGGATTAAATTAGAAATTAAACAACTAACTGATTTAAGTACTAAGCAAAGCCAAACCAATTTACAATTAGACCAAATCAAGCGGGATAATAACAAACTAATTACGCAATTAGAGCAAATTAATAGTGAACAAACGCAACTAGAATCACAACTAGCAATTTTACACCAGCAATTATCTAGTTATACCCAGAATAATCAACCAACTAGTTTGCAATTAAGCCAAGCTAAAGCTCAAGCGCAACAAGATTATCAGCAAATGGAAAAAGTAGAAGAGACCCTGCAACAACTAATACAACAGAAACTTGATTTTGCCAATGTCAATAAACAAATAACTGAAGCTACTAGTGAATATACTGATTATCAACAACAGCTTGAGCAAGTTAAACAATCTTTAGCTACCCATCAACTTTATGTAGAATCACTTAATCAGCAACAACGTTTACACGATAAGATTAATGATTTATCTAAGTTACGCCATAACTTAGTTGATGGACAAGCCTGTCCATTATGTGGTGCATTAGAACATCCATTTAGCCATAATTTACCTGCACCAAATGATCAATTAGCCACTCAATTAGTTATAGCGAATGAACAATTAAAACAATTTAATCAACAACAGTTAAATTTAACGGCTAAAATTGCTAAAACTGAGCAATATTTAGCTGACCTAACTAAAAAACTAGATAATTATTTATTGCATAAAGATTTATTAACGCAAAAATTAAGTACCTTAGAAGCCAATTATCCCCTTTCATTAAATAGTGAATTAACTGATGATTTGCTTAAGCAACATTTACTTACTCAAGAACAACTAATCAATGAACTAAGCCAAAAATTGCTACAGCAACAACAATTAGAACAGAATATTACGCAAACTATACAACAGAAAAATCAGTTAGAACAGGAAATAAAAGATTGCCATCAATTACAAACCAAGCAACAAGCTAAACTTGACTCCAATCAACACAAAGAAGACGATTTAATTCAACAATTAGCTGATTTAGATCAAAAATTAACAACGCAAACTAAACAGTTAACTACGCAAATTAGTAGCTATTTAAATATTGCTGAGTTTAAAGATAATTGGCAAGATATTTATACCAATCTAACTCAGATGGAGCAACAATATACAAATTACCAGCAACAACAAAAGCAGTTACAAGAAAATTTAAGCCAATTAAATATAAATAAAACTGAACAACAAACAAGTTTAGTTGCCATTGCACAACAATTAAGCGAACGACTATTACCGCAATTTGGCGATCAGCAAAATAATTTAGCTAATTTACAACAGCAACGAATTAAGCTTTATACAGAGGACAATTTAAGTTTAGTTCAACAACAATTAGAACAGCAACTAACAGCTTATAAAAATCAAGTCGATCAAGATAACCAAGCTTTTAGCAATTCTCAGGAAGAATATTTAAAACAACAAACTGCAATTACTACTTATAAGCAACAATTAGATAAATTGCAACAAGATTTAAAACTAATGAATAGTGAATTTAATCAACAATTAATTAATTATGCTTTTAACGATGAAGCAGAATTTTTAAGCTATCTTTTAACTGTTGAACAAATAGACGAACTAACTGAAGTTGAACAACGACTTAATCAGCAATTGGTGCAAAATCAAGCGATGTTAAAACAAACCAATCAAAAATATCAACAATTATTTACACAAAACTTAACTAATTTAAGCACTGATGAAATAGCTGAAAAGATTAGACTACTTAATCAGCAACGTGATCAGCTATTACAAAAAACAGGTAGTTTAAGCGAACAATTAAATGCCGAACAGCAAAAACGCTTAAACTCACTTGAGTTAATTCGCAACTTTGAACAGCAACAGCAACAATTTCAACGTTGGAATAACTTACACAAGCTAATTGGCTCTGCAGATGGTAAAAAATTTCGTAATTTTGCCCAAGGTTTAACCTTTGATTTAGTGGTTAAACACGCTAATTTACAGCTACAAAGCATGTCACCACGTTATCTATTAATTCGTGATAATAATGCTCCTTTAGAATTAAATGTAATTGATAATTATCAAGGTGGAGAACAACGCTCAACTAAAAATTTATCTGGTGGTGAAAGTTTTTTAATTAGCTTAGCCTTGGCTTTAGGTTTATCTAAGTTATCAAGTAATAAGGTACAGGTTGATTCATTATTTTTAGATGAGGGATTTGGAACCCTAGATGAAGAAGCCTTACAAACTGCTTTAGATGCACTAGACTCACTGCAACAAAATGGTAAATTAATTGGTGTAATTTCTCATATTAGTGCCTTAAAAGAGCGAATTAATTTACAAATTCAGTTACACGCAATTAGTGGCGGAGTTAGCTCATTACATGGCGCGGGTTGTCGCAAATTAATTTAAATATATAGGTTAAAATATGGATTTACTTTCCTCAACACAATTAAAAGCTATCTTGCACTCAAAAAGAGCTAATATATATTACTTGGAGCATTGCCGAGTATTACAAAAAGATGGCAGGGTTTTATATTTAACAGAAAATAAAGATAATAATTTGTTCTGGAATATTCCAATTGCTAATACTACCGTAATTTTACTGGGAACAGGTACTTC
>JBDLTW010000176.1:0-18318 GCA_039805605.1 Pseudomonadota bacterium | reverse complement strand
TGTTATTTTTTAAACAGTAGTTTTAAAATATTTTATGCACTTTTTCTATTTTTTAATTTCTAAATTGTTAAAGAACTAAGATTACTCACAAATTTTTTATAAAAAGAGTGAAATCACGTATATTTGTATTAGTAAATATTAAATATTTTGAGGATATTAAAATGAAGAAATTATTATGCTTATTAGGTATTACGGTGGGTCTAGTAGCTAATGCTCAAGCTTACAATGTAAGTGATTATTCAAATGATCTAGCAACTTTGGCACAACAGATCACTGCTGGAGGTGATTGTTACCATGGAATTAAAACTGAAATCTTTCAACGTATGTTAAAGTTTCAAATTGATGGCACTAGTGGAAATGGTGGAGAATTATTTTTAACTGCAATGAACAATGTTGAAGAATATATACCCCAAAATCTAGCCTATATAAGTCATTTAATGACCTTCCAAATTTTGAATAGTTACTTTTTTGATACACCAAAACAATATAATTCTACGTATTGTCCAGATAATGTTGATACACGTAAATTAATTTCTAGCAATATAAGAAATGAATATATTTTGTATACTTACGCATTAGCACAACAACAAAAATAAATTTAATGCCCACCCTAAAAGGGTGGGTTTTTTAGCGCATTTAGCTACTTGATTTACTTGCACGTTTACGATCATGCTCATTTAAATGGCGTTTTCGTAAGCGAATATTTTGTGGAGTAATTTCCACTAATTCATCATCATCAATGAACTCAATTGCGCTTTCTAGAGTTAATTGAATTGGCGGAGTTAAACGCACCGCTTCATCAGTACCTGAAGCACGGACATTGGTTAATTTTTTACCCTTGATTGGGTTTACAATTAAATCATTATCACGGCTATGAATACCAATAATCATACCTTCATAAAGTTTTTCACCAGGATTAACAAACATACGTCCACGATCTTCTAAATTCCATAATGCATATGCTACTGCCTGACCATCTTCTTGAGAAATTAATACGCCATTGCGACGACCTGGAATATCTGCTTTAACTGGACCATAATCATCAAATAAATGAGCCATTAAACCTGTACCACGGGTTAGAGTTAAAAACTCTCCTTGGAAACCAATCAAACCACGAGCAGGGATACGATATTCAATTCTTGTCCGTCCTTTACCATCTGAAGACATATCAGTCATTTCACCTTTACGGCGTCCTAACTCTTCCATTACGCCACCTTGATGCTCTTCTTCAACATCAATAGTTAATAGTTCATATGGTTCTAATTTTTCACCATTTACTGTTTTCATCACTACATGCGGTTTAGCAACAGCTAATTCAAAACCTTCACGACGCATATTTTCCAATAAAATAGTCAAATGTAATTCACCACGACCTGAAACTAAAAATTCGTCCGTGTTTGAAGTATCTTCTACTCGTAAAGCAACGTTAGTTAATAACTCTTTGTGTAAGCGATCACGAATTTGACGGCTAGTCACAAATTTACCTTCGGTACCCGCCAAAGGTGAAGTATTTACTTGAAAAGTCATGCTAATTGTAGGTTCATCAATTTTTAACATTGGTAGAGGCTGAGGATTATAGACATCACAAATAGTTACGCCAATATTTAATTCTTCAATACCATTAATTAGCACAATATCACCAGCAGATGCTTCATTAACTAAAGCACGTTCTAATCCACTAAAAACTTGCACCTGATTAATTTTAGCAGTACGACGCTCACCGTCAACACCCGTAGCCACAATTACTTGTTGACCTGGTTTTAATTTACCGCTACGAATTCTACCTACACCAATACGACCAACAAAACTATTATAGTCTAGGGCAGAAATTTGTAATTGTAAACTACCTTCTTCATTATCATTTGGAGCAGCTACATGCTCTAAAATTGCATCAAATAAGGCTTCCATATTATCTGGCTTTTCATCAGCATTTAAACTAGCAAAACCATTTAATGCTGAAGCATAAACTACTGGGAAGTCTAATTGTTCTTCCGTTGCACCTAATTTATCAAATAAATCAAAAGTCTGATCAATTACCCAATCAGGACGAGATCCATCACGATCTATTTTATTAATAACTACAATTGGTTTTAAACCTAATGCCAAAGCTTTACGCGTAACAAAACGTGTTTGAGGCATAGGTCCTTCAACTGCATCAACCAATAATAACACACCATCAACCATGCCTAATACTCGTTCTACTTCACCACCAAAATCGGCATGACCAGGAGTATCAACGATATTAATTCGTGTACCTTTATAGTTTAATGAGGCATTTTTTGCAAAAATAGTAATTCCACGCTCTTTTTCAATATCATTACTATCCATAACTCGCTCTGCAACTTGCTGATGTGCAGAAAATGTTCCTGCTTGATGTAATAATTTATCTACTAACGTAGTTTTACCATGATCAACGTGAGCAATAATTGCTATATTGCGTAAATCTTTTGCCATAAGTTCTCTCTAAAAAATTAAATAATTTATTGTTTAATAAAAATTAAATCCCACACCCCATGACCTAATTTTAAACCACGATTTTCAAATTTAGTCAATGGTCTAAAATCAGGACGAGGAACATAATCACCCGTTGCCGAGCTATTTTTAAGCTGAGGAATTTTGCCTAAAATATCTAACATCCATTGCGCATAATTTTCCCAGTCAGTCGCTAAATGAATATATCCACCGCTAACTAATTTACGACACAATAATTCAACTAAAGGAGTTTGAATTAAGCGTCGCTTATGATGACGTTTTTTATGCCAAGGATCAGGAAAATAGATATGAAATCCACTAATTGAGTTATCGGCAATCATGTGTTTTAACACTTCTACAGCATCATGGCGGATAACTTTTACATTGGTTAACTGCTGTTGAGCTACATTCATTAATAATGCACCAACACCAGGTAAATGCACCTCAATCCCTAAATAATCATATTGTGGATTATTTTGGGCAGTTTGCCATGTTGCATGTCCCATTCCAAAACCAATTTCAATAATTTTTGGCTTATCAGCTTCAAAGCATTGGTTTAAGTCTAATAGTTCTGGTTGATATTTTATACCATAAATTGGCAACAACTCTTCAATTGCTCGTTGTTGTCCTTGAGTTATTTTGCCTTGTCTTAAAACAAAGCTTTTAATTTCTTGATTAATTAGTGCTTGAGTTAATTCTTGCTCACTCATAATTTCCTATTCCATAGTTAAATCAAAATTTAATCAATTAATTCTGAAGTAGTTGATTTATTTTGATGCTTACTCGTGCGTCCACGTTTAGACTTACGCCGACGACGCCTTTTATTTTTAATTTCAAATGAACCTAAATCAGCTAATTCTACCAATAAATCTGTTTTATCAGCATCTTCAGAACAAGCCATGAAATTATTCCACCAAGTAAAAATTTTTGGATCAACTTGTAAAAATTCACCGCGCAGTACAAATAAATGCCATGCTTGACGAAAACGGCTATGTCCTAACAAATGTTCTAAACGTCCAAATGAAGGTCGATCAAACTCAAGTTGTAATGTCCACAGCTCACGTACTGCACTATATAAATTTTGCGTAATTCCACTATTAAAAATAAATTGCCGATTATTCGCAATTGCATCAGTTAATGCTTGTTGTGGACTAAGACCTTGATGGATTAAAGTTTGCCAATTATCTTGTAATAAACACCACATTAATCCAGCCAAAATAAATGACAATGAAACATCATCACCAGAACTAACTCGAATATCAGTTTTTTCTAGTACTTTCATGGCAAAATCATTATTTGACGTCTGAAAAAATAATTTATCTAGCAAAGGAAAAACACGACGTGGTAAATTTAATTCTTTTAATTCACGCACGATATTAGTTGAATTACCTGATAAAAATATTTTAATCATTTCTTCAAATAGACGCCCTTTTGGCTCGTTAACTAATAATTGTTTAGCATTTTGAAAGTTAATATAGGTATGTTCATCAATAGTTAATCCAAGTTTTTCCGATAAACGAATTGCCCGTAAAATTCTTACAGGATCTTCCAAATAGCGTTCATAAGGGTTACCAATTATACGCAATAATGATTGTTTAATATCATTAATACCATCATGATAATCAATAATAATTTCTGCTTTGGGATCATAATACAAAGCATTAACTGTAAAATCACGACGAAAGGCATCTTCATCAATTGAGCCATAATTGTTATCGACTAAAATTCTACCAAATTCGCTGATTGATTGTTGAGCTACTTTAGCACTTCGATAAGTAGAAACTTCAATTATATGCCGCTCATAACACGGTTTCATTAGTCGCAAACTACGCTCTTCATTTAGATGTTCAAAATAAACATGGACAATTTTAAACCTACGCCCAATTATCATTGAATTATGACCAAAAATTCTTCGTACTTTTTCTGGTTCCGCATTAGTTACAATATCAAAGTCTTTAGGCTGTCGCCCTAATAATAAATCACGCACCCCACCACCAACAACATGAGCAGAATAACCTACTTGTTGTAATTTCTTGATTACTTGCCAAGCATCAGTATCGAGCATACTACGATTTAGCCCTAATTCTGCCGCCTGAAATATTTGTTTAGTCATTAAAAATCTTACTTAAGAGAATAAAATAAATATTAGTTAATTTAGTTAAATCTTCAACTGTTGTCATTTCATTAATTTGATGAATAGTATTATTACGCAAACCAAATTCAATAATTTCATCACTTACCGTAATTAAAAATCTACCATCAGAAGTGCCACCATCAGTCTTGCACTTGGCTTTTTGGTGACAGACTTGATCAATTGCTTCTTGACAGTAATTAACTAAATTACCCAATTTAGTTAAAAATGGCTTAGCCGAATGGTTCCATTTTAATTGATAGCTAAGCTTAGCTTGATCTAAAATTTGTACTACTTGGTGCTGTAATTGTTCAGCACTATGTAAGTTATTATAACGAAAATTAAACGTTGCAGTTAACTGTCCAGGGATAACATTGCTGGTACCCAATCCTGCATTTAAATTAGCAAATTGTAAACTAGTAGCAGGAAAAAATTGATTACCATGATCCCACTGAATTGCCAGTAACTGGTTTAAAACTGGTGCAAATAAATGAATTGGATTAATACATAGATGTGGATAAGCAATATGACCTTGTTTACCAATAATAGTTAATTCACCACTTAATGAACCTCGTCTGCCAACTTTAATTGTATCACCAATAACATTAACACAAGAAGGTTCACCTACCACACAATAATTCAATTGAATATTATGTTGTTGTAGGTAATCAACCATAATAGTTGTACCATCTACAGCATTACCCTCTTCATCTGAGGTTAATAGTAGCATTATTTTATATTGATTTGACTCATATGATTGACAAAACTGTTCTAATGCTGTTAAAAATGCGGCAATAGCTCCCTTCATATCTGCTACACCACGACCAATCAAAGTTCCATCTGCAGTTTGTTTAACTAAAAATGGATTACCATTATCCCATTTATCTAGCTGACCAGTTGGCACCACATCAACATGTCCAGCAAAAGCTAAAATTGTGTTACCACTTCCCAGTGTAGCAATTAAATTTTTTGTTTGATTGCGATTAACATAAACACAATCACCCCCCAAATTATTAACTATTTGTTCAATATAGGCTAAACTTCCAGCATCTTCTGGTGTAATTGATGGATAAGCTACTAAATCAGTTAAAATATTTAATGCCCGAATATTGTTTTGCACCTTAGTTCCCTACAACAAATTAGCTCATTGGCTAATTAATTTAATTAAGACTATATTATACTATAAATTAACTCAACTACTGAATTAAACTAATTAATTAGTTGGCTAAAAATATGTTACAATAATGCAAATAAGCATTTAATTCTGTTTAGAAAAGGGATAATATGCCAGAATTGCCAGAAGTAGAAACCGTCAAAAATGGATTACAACAGTTACGTGGTACAAGTATTAAAAATTTTATTATTCGCTTTCCACGCTTACGTTATCCATTAATTGAGAGTGAATTTACCCCTATCTTAGACCAAACAATTAAACAAATAACCCGTCGTGCCAAATATTTAATCTTCCAGCTTGAAACTGGTTATCTTATTATTCATTTAGGCATGTCGGGACGTTTAACCTTATTAACACAAAATACCCCACTAGGAAAACATGATCATTTTGATTTAATCTGTGATCAATATGTTTTGCGTTATAATGACCCACGGCGTTTTGGTTGTATTATTTATACTACCAATATAACTACGCACCCATTATTAGCTAAATTAGGTCCCGAGCCATTAGAAGCCGATTTTACTCCTGAATACCTATATCAACAACTAAAAAAACGTAAAAGCTCAATTAAACAATTAATTATGGATAATGCAATTGTAGTTGGAGTTGGCAATATTTATGCTTGTGAATCATTATTTTTAAGCCAGATAAGTCCATTGCGCCATGGCGATAGTCTAAGTTTAAATGAATGCAAAATTTTAGTTAAGAATATTCAACAAGTATTAGTTACAGCTATTAAAGCAGGTGGCAGTAGCCTACGTGATTATAAAAATGCTCATGGTGAATTAGGTTATTTTCAACAGCAACACTTAGTCTATAATCGAGCACAGCAACCATGCAAACAATGCAATAATTTAATTCTTGAAACTCGTTTAGGTCAGAGAAATAGTTTTTATTGTCCTAGCTGCCAAATTTAATTAAAAATCCCACTAATTCATAGTGGGATTGAACTATTTTTATACAGCTAAACCTAATTTAGCTTGTAAATTACTATCTAAAGCATCCAGAAAATCTTCAGTATTTAAATATTGATCTGCGGTAACTTTATTACCATAAATACATACGGCTAAATCTTTAGTCATTTTACCAGCTTCAACTGTTTCGACACAAACTTGTTCTAATTTATTGCAAAAATCAATTAAATCTTGGTTATTGTCTAATTTACCACGATGAGCTAGACCACGTGTCCATGCAAAAATTGAAGCAATTGGATTAGTTGAAGTTTTTTTACCTGCTTGATGATCACGATAATGACGAGTTACTGTACCATGAGCTGCTTCAGCTTCTAAGGTTTGACCATCTGGCGTTACTAATACCGATGTCATTAGACCTAGAGAGCCAAAACCTTGAGCTACCGTATCTGATTGTACATCACCATCATAATTTTTACACGCCCAAACAAAATTACCATTCCATTTTAATGCTGAAGCTACCATATCATCAATTAAACGATGCTCATAACTAATTCCAGCAGTAGCAAATTTTGCCTTAAATTCTGTTTCATAGATTTCTTGGAAAATATCTTTAAAACGTCCATCATATTTTTTAAGAATAGTATTTTTAGTTGATAAATATAATGGCCATTTTTTAGCTAATGCCATATTAAAACATGATTTAGCAAACCCACGAATTGATTCATCAGTATTGTACATACCCATAGCTACACCATCACCAGCATAATCGTAAACTTCATGAGTTTCAGGTTGACCATTTTCAGGTGTAAATGTTATCGTTAATTTACCTTTACCTTTAGTTACAAAATCTACAGCTTTATATTGGTCTGCATGAGCATGACGACCAATAATAATTGGTGCTGTCCAATTAGGTACTAAACGAGGTACATTACTACATACGATAGGTTCACGAAATACTGTACCATCTAAAATATTACGGATTGTACCATTTGGTGATTTCCACATTTTCTTTAAATTAAATTCACTAACTCGAGCTTCATCAGGAGTAATTGTCGCACATTTAATACCAACATTATATTTTTTAATCGCTTCAGCCGCTTCTACGGTAACTTTATCATCTGTCGCATCACGATATTCAATACCCAAATCATAATATTTAATTTCTACATCAACATATGGAAGAATTAATTTTTCTTTAATGAACTTCCAAATAATACGCGTCATTTCATCGCCATCAAGTTCTACAACTGGATTATTTACTTTAATTTTTTGCATATTTGCATCCTTTGATTAAATTCTATAGCCAATCTATACTGCGCCTAATCGCACTAGCGGTAGCTAGTATAGCATATTTATCTCAAGTTATGGCAAATCTAAAAATATATCTATCTTATAAAATACAATATTAGGCATAATTATTTGGTTTACGCCAAATATTACAGATAAAAATTAAACTAGCCATTAAAACTAAAATAGCACCAATTAATACAGGTAAACGGAGATGATAATTAGTTAAATATCCAGCTAATAGAGGTGGAAAAAATTGGGCTAAAGCATTAGCACTTGAATTAATTCCCATAACCTCACCAAGTCGATTATTTGGAGCTATTCTGGTTAATAATGAGGAACTAAATGCTTTACTTAATGCTGTTGCCAAAGCTAAAAATGGTGGAACCAAATAAATTAAACTAATCTGATGATCTGGAATTACATAATAAACCAATAAACATAACCCTGTTAAAATAAAGCTATAACGTAATACTTTATAATCAGTAGCATAAGCAGATATGCGTCGCACAACTCCACCTTGAGCTAAAATAATCATAATCCCTAAATAAGCAAAAAAATTACCAACAGTAGCTTGGGTAAAACCAAATTGCTTAATTAAAATTACACCCCAAAAAGCAGTGAAAAAAGTAAACCCCGCATTATATAAAAAGAGCACGGGAATAATTTGCCGTAAATTTGCTAAAGTAAAAATTTTAATTAGATTATTAATAGCACGTGAATAATCAACAGCTTGATTATTCGGTGATAAATTAGATTCAGCCAATTTCCAAATAATCAACACTAAATTTATTAAGCTTAAAATTGAAGCAAACCAAAATGGTGTAGCAGCATTAAACCAACTAATAAAATGTGGATCTGATAATTTACCACCCAAGAAAGGACCACAAACAAAGCCAACACCAATTGCAACGCCAACCATACCAAAATTACGAGCACGGTGCTCAGCTAAGCTCAAATCTCCAATAATAGCTTGGGCGATTGAAATATTACCACCAGATATTCCATCTAAAATTCTGGCAATAAATAATAAATACAGATTTTTAGTTAAAATACCAATGGCAAATAAAATATATGAAAATGCAGTTCCTGCAATAGATAAAATTAATAATTTACGCCGTCCATAACGATCAGATAATTGTCCTAAGATTGGTGTACAAAAAAACTGACATAGTGGATAGATGGATAATAACCATCCCGCAAAAATATAACTTTGCGCTTGAGTCCAAGTTGATGGACTAACTAAAAATTCTGAACCATGCGTAATTAATAAGGGAAACACGGGAATTAAAATGCCAATTCCCAACATATCAATAAAAATAGTTAAAAAGACAATCCATAATAAACTATGTGATTTATTCAAATTAGCCATAGCTATACCGCCTTATTTAAAATTAACCTTAGCTACTACATAATGCCATAGCAACCGATAAAATTGTAATTAATAAAATAGAATAACCAAACATTTTACGTGCCCATTTTATTTCATCAGTTGGATTAATTGCTTGAAATCCTTGTGTAGCTAAACGTATCCACCAACAACAACTTATTAAACTAATTAATAAATAGATTTTATTTGTATAGTTAAATACACTCAAACTAGCTGATGCAATAGCAAATAAAATTACATAAATTAGCATATTTAGCTTCGTGCGTAACATAGTTTTTTTCACTGGCAATACGGGAATATTTGCACGACTATAATCAGCTAAACGAAAAATTGCAATAGCAAAAGAATGGGGCATCTGCCAAATACTTAGCATAATAAATAAAATTATCCCACCTAAATCAAAACTATTTGTTACCGCACAATAACCAACTACAGGAGGAATAGCGCCCGAAATACTGCCAATCAAAGTACCATAAATTGAGTTACGTTTAAATGCCATAGTATAAACAACTACATAAAAAAATAAACCCAATAACGCAATTACTCCAGTTAACCAATTAGCATAATAAATTAATAAGTAACTACCAATAAAACCTAATAACAATGCATAAATTATAGCAATCGGAATTGGAATTAAATGTTTTACCATTACCCGATTTTGAGTTCGTTCCATCATTTGATCAATATCACGATCAAAAATATTATTTAATACACAGCCACAGGCAATAATTGTAGAAATCCCAATTAACGTTACCAATAATAAGCAATAATTAATTTGCCAGTGCGAAGCTAAAAAAAATCCACCAGCGACCGTAATTAAATTACCAAAAATAATTCCTGGTTTTGTAATTGCAATAAAATTTTTAATCAAAATTGCTTCACCTCGTTATTATTAAATTATAAACAAAATTGGCTAACCTAAATAATTATTTGGTTAGCCAATTTAAGCTATAGCAATGAATTAACTAATTGTTAACTATGCTCCATCATATTGTAATTTAAGTTCCACATAATCCATAATGAACCGACAACCAAAATTAACACTATCACTACTGTAAAAATAAATGATAATGTCGTTGAACGACTCTCAGGAGCTAAACTTAAATGTAAGAAAAAGATAACCTGAATTAATAGTTGTAACACACCTATACCCATAATGGTAAAGATTAAGCTATTTCCCGTTAAAACATGATTTACTACTAAAAAATATGGAATTACGGTCAAAATAATTGATAAGATAAATCCCACAATATATGATTTTAATGAGCCATGCGCCTCATGTTTTACTTCATGTGTATGGGCAGACATCTACATTACCCCCATTAAATAAACCACAGTAAATACAAAAATCCACACGATATCTAAAAAATGCCAAAATAGACTTAAACAAGATAATTTACGTGTTGTAATTCCTGTAATTCCATGTTTAGATACTTGTATCATTAATAAAACCATCCAAATTAAACCACAAGTTACATGTAAACCATGAGTACCAACTAGGGCAAAGAATGATGATAAAAATGCGCTACGGCTTGGACCATTACCTTCAACAATTAAATGATGAAACTCATTAATTTCCATACCAATAAACGATAAACCAAGTAAAAAGGTTATAAATAACCAAAATAATACTTGAGATTTATTATTTTTATGTACAGCTAACATTGCTAAACCATAAGTAAAACTACTAGTTAACAATAAAAAAGTTTCAATCATCACATAAGGTAAATCAAATAGTTCTTTACCACTTGGTCCACCATAAACATTACCATGAAGCACTGCATAAGTTGCAAAAATACATGCAAATAAAATACAATCACTCATGATATAAATCCAAAAACCGAATACTACTTTTGAAGTAGCTTCAGCTTCATGATCATGGTGATGATCATGATTATTGATTGCTTGAGCTGACATTATGCTTGTTCCCTCCGTAAACGAAGTTTTTCTTCAATTGCTTCTACTTCTGATGCTGGTACATAGTATTCAGTGTCATAATCAAATGAACGAGCTACTACACAAGCAAAAATAGCTAAACCGCTTACAGCGACTAACCACCAAATATACCAAATAAAACCAAAACCAAGTAAGAATGAAAAACCACCAATTAAAGCACCAATTCCAGTATTACGTGGCATATGAATATCTTCATATTGACGATTTTCTGGGAAAATTTTAGCTTTACCTTCTTTATCATCCCATAATGGTTCTACACTACTAACCGTTGGAACAAAAGCAAAATTATAAAATGGTGGAGGAGATGAAGTTGCCCACTCTAAAGTACGACCATCCCAAGGATCACCAGTATAATCTTGATTTTGCTTGTGCTTGATTACACTTAACAAAATCTGTAATACTTGGAAACCAATCCCAGCAAAGATGATCAATGCACCAATAAAGGCAATTACAAATAACGAATGCCAACCAGTTGAAGCATCATAATGACTTAGGCGACGAGTTGCCCCCATAAAACCTAAAACATATAACGGCATAAAGGCTACATAAAAACCGATTAACCAGCACCAGAATGAATAAATACCATATTTTTCAATCATCTTAAAGCCAAAAGCTTTTGGACACCAGTAAGTAATACCAGCCATTACTCCAAATACCACTCCACCAATAATTACATTATGGAAATGAGCAATTAAGAATAAACTATTATGTAAGAGGAAATCAGCGCCTGGTACTGATAATAATACCCCAGTCATTCCACCAATACTAAAGGTAACCATAAAACCTATTGTCCAATACATAGGTGCCGTAAAACGAATTCGCCCACGATACATAGTAAATAGCCAATTAAATATTTTTACCCCTGTTGGAATAGCAATAATCATTGTCGTAATACCAAAGAATGCATTTACATTTGCTCCTGCACCCATAGTAAAGAAATGATGTAACCAAACCACAAACGATAGAATAGTAATACATGCCGTAGCATATACCATGGTATTATAACCAAATAAACGTTTACGAGAAAATGTAGACGTAATTTCTGAATAAATACCAAATACTGGTAAAACTAAAATATATACTTCAGGATGTCCCCAACCCCAAATTAGGTTGATATACATCATTGGATTACCACCAAAATCATTAGTAAAGAAATGGAAATCTAAATAACGATCTAAGGATAATAATGCTAAACATACCGTTAAAATTGGGAATGAAATAATGATTAAAATATTTGAACATAATGCAGTCCATGTAAATACTGGCATTTTCATTAATGTCATACCCGGACAACGCATTTTAATAATTGTTACAAAGAAATTAATTCCTGAAACTAAAGTTCCAATCCCTGAAATTTGTAAAGACCAAATATAGTAGTCAACACCAACACCTGGACTGTATTGAGTTTCTGATAAAGGTGGATAAGCTAACCAGCCTGTTTGCGCAAATTCGCCAACAATTAAAGATAGCATAACTAAAACCACACCGACCATAAATAACCAGAAACTAAATGAATTTAGAAATGGAAAGGCTACATCACGTGCACCTATTTGCAATGGTACTACAATATTCATTAGACCAATGATCAATGGCATCGCCACGAAGAAAATCATAATTACCCCGTGTGCGGTAAAAATTTGGTCATAATGGTGAGGTGGTAAATACCCCATATTGTCGCCCACCGCAACTGCCTGTTGAGCACGCATTAGTAATGCATCAGCAAAGCCACGTAATAACATTACAATTGCAATAATGATATACATTACCCCAATTCGTTTATGATCTACACTAGTAAACCATTCTTTCCACAAATAGCCCCATTTACCTAAATAGGTAATTACAGCTACTAAGAATAAGAAGCCTCCGATCATTCCAACCCCAGCAATAACCGCTGGTGGTTCATGAATTGGAATAGCATCCCAACTTAATCTACCCAAAAAATTTATCATAGCTTTTTTCCTAGAGAGAAATTACATATGCCCCATGCCTTGCATATTATCCATGCTTGGCATCATAAATTTCATAATAATATTATTATACAACTCATCATCAATGGAACCATAGTATTTAGGTTGAACATATTCACTAGGTTTTACTAGTTGATTATATTCGTCTTGACTAAGTTGTTGTGGATAAGTTGCTTTTACTGAATTAACCCATTGATTAAATTCATCTGAACTAACTGCATGTGTATTAAACGTCATACCGTTAAATCCTTGTCCACTAAAACCAACACCACGACCAGCATAATCACCTGGTTCATCAGCAACCAAAAATAGCTGCGTTTGCATTCCCGCCATTGCATAAATTTGTCCACCCAATTGTGGTATCATGAATGAATTCATTGGCGCATCAGCAGTAATTTTAAAATGAATTGGCGTGTTTATTGGAATTGCTAAATAATTTACCGTCGCAATATGTTGCTCTGGATAAATAAATAACCATTTCCAATCTAATGCTACTACTTGCACCGTTATTGGCTGGGTACCATTAACCTCAACAGGTCGATATGGATCCAATTCATGAGTAGTTTTCCAAGTAATCGTTGCCAAAATAGAAATAATTAGTATCGGAATACCCCATACTATCGCTTCAATTTTATTACTATGGTAGAATTCTGGATCATATTTAGCATTAGTATTTGAAGAACGATATTTCCAAGCAAATACCAAAGTTAAAATAATTACAGGTACTACTACCAATAACATCAAAATTAAAGCAGTGAAAATCAATTCTCTCTCATCTTTACCTACCATGCCTTTAGAATAAATCAATACTGCGTCTTTACAACCTGTCAACATTGATACACTAGCTAAAGTCATGCTCGATAAAATAAGAGATCTTAATTTTTTACTCATTTAACAGACCCCTAATTAAGATGATTATAAACCACAAGCTTTATTAAATAAAACTTAGCACAATCCTAGATTATACCATATAAAAACCAACTAATTTAGTCTAATCGATAAATAAAATTTATCATCGCTTGAAAACCATCATTATTTAATTTAAATACACCCGCATCCTCTAATACTTGACAGAACTTTTCTGCAACTTGATCTCGTAAAAATTGTTCGAGATTAACTCCATTCAATTTAGTAAGTTGAGTTTTTAGCTGCTCAATCCATGCTAGGTGTTGATGCATTGACGGCTCTAACTCATCTATACATAACTTACTGTTATTATCTGATAATATCTGTTTAATTTGCTCTAGTTCATTAGCCAAACGACCTGGTAAAATAGCTAGTCCCATAGCTTCAATTAAACCAATATTTTCTTTTTTTATATGATGAAGATGCCGATGAGGATGAAATAAGCCTTCAGGATGTTGTAAAGTTACCCGATTATTTCGTAACATTAAATATAAAACATATTGATCTTGCCCTAATTTACGTAAAATTGGGGTTATTCCATTGTGTCGTTGACCATGTTCATCATTTGCTACTATATTTAATGCTAAATTTTCATAATTATACCATTGATTAATCAGTTGTTGAGCATAAGCTAAAATATCGTTATTATTACCAGTTAATTTCAAGGTTGAAATTGGCCAATTTAAATATTCAATAATCAAATTAGGGTATTTATTACTTTGATGTGTAAATAAGCTAGTTGCAAATTCGATCGGAAAAGTATGTTTACCTGCTTGATAATGATCATGAGTTAAAATCGAACCACCAACAATAGGAATATCACTATTTGAACCAATCATATACTCAGGAAATAAATCAACAAAGCTAATAAAATTTTCCAGCATATTTTGATTAACTAGCATATCTTGATGCTGTTTATTTAGAATAATTGAATGCTCTGGATAATATAAATATGGTGAATATTGAAAATAGTAATCACCATGAGCTAAGTTTAAACTAAGCATTCGGTGATTATGTCGTGCAGGTTGCGCATAACCATTACCCATAAAACCTTCATTTTCAACACATAATAAACATTTTGGATAATTCGTTGCAGGAAGCTCACGAGCTTTAGCAATTTCATGTGGATCTTTTTCTGGTTTCGACAGATTAATTGTTAACTGCAATTGTCCATAACGGGTATTACTAACCCATTGCTGATTTTTAGCAATAGCAGCTACTTTAATATAATTGCTTAATTGACTATAGCGATAATACCAAGTTAATGCCTCACCAAGTGAACTTTTCTGTGCCTTTTGATCAAATAATAATTCAATAACACTTGGCGACGGCATTATTTCTGCAATAATTCGACTAAGTACTTGGTCTTTAGTTAAACCTAATTGTTGCCGACATGGTTCATCAACGAAACTATAAATTAATTCAACTACTTCAATTAAACTATTTGACTCAATTAATTGTAATGGGTATTCTCCAGCGACAATATTACATAGAGTAAATAATTTATTTCGATAAAAAACCTGATCTCGCTGATTAATAAACTCTTGCTCAATAGCAAGTGCTAATAATTTCTCAATTGCACTAGCCAATTTATTTAAATTAGATTGTTCCATTAATTAGATAACTCCAAATTTCCAAATAGTCTGACTAATATACTCCTGATTAGCTTGGTGAATTACACTTTTACTAAATTCTGGCCAATTAATTGCATTCGGCATTTTTTGTGTTTCTAAACAAACCGCACGATGTGGCTTAGGTTTTAAATTATTACTAGTATAAACTACACAACATGGCTCATCAGTAGTTACCATTAATACACGACCTGATTGTTGATCAGTTAGACTAATGGTCTGAGTCGTGTCTAGTACAAAAGGATGGTCATAGCCACCTGCTAACAATAATTGTTGATCATTACAGGTTAAATCTTGTATTAATGGTTTAGATTGCCGAAAATCAAAAACACTATTTTCAACTGTAGCTAGTTCGCCAATAACACAACCTGTAGCATCAATTGGTGCATAAAAATCAGCAGGAATTTTTAAACACATATTCATTGCTTCACCACCAGCAGTTAAATCAAAGTAACTATGATTAGTTAAATTTACAATTGTCTCTTGATCGCTAATAGTACTACTAGTAAGCTTTAAGCTAAATTGATCGATTATTTGATAAGCTATTTTTATCATTAAGTTAGCTGGATAACCCTCTTCACCATCTGGGCTGAAGTAACTTAATTCTATACCATTTTCTATTTCATTGACTTGCCAAAATTTTTTATTTAAACTTTTACTACCACCATGAATATGATTAGTTCCATTATTTAACTCAAGCTGATATTGCTGATTATTTAAACTAAATTTACCATGGCGAATTCTTCCTGCAACTCTTCCTGTAATTGCCCCTAAATGTCCCGAATTACTAGGATCAAACTCACTACTAGAAACCACCACATTAGCAAATTTACCATCTCGATCAGGCGTATTAATTGCAACAATTATTCCACCATAATTTTGTATTACTACATTAAAACCACTATTAAGATTGGTCAAAGAATAGTGAATAACTTCATTATCTTGATAAGTAGCAACTTTGCACTGTTTAATTTCAATCATTTTTACCCTCCACATTTATTTTAATTTCACGAGCCTCGGCACTTGGTTTAACCACATAAAAATCTGCGACTAAACCTGTAGCTTGAGTATACTCTAAACCAACTTGTTGTATAAAATTAGCCACCTCAGTTTGTTTGACTAAATTAACACTACACCCCCCAAATCCAGCCCCAGTCATCCTTGCTCCAATACATCCTGATTGTCGCCATGCACTTGCTACTAAGCTATCTAATTCAATTCCCGTAACTGCATAATCTTGAGCTAATGAAGTATGTGATGCGCCCATTAATTGACCAAATTCTTTTAAATCTACACCATTCTTTAATCCTGCTACGGCAGATAGAACACGTTGATTTTCGCTAACTGCATGGTAAGCACGTTGATAAATAACTGGTTCATGGTTAAATAAATGTTTTTGCCCTTGTAATTGTTGCTCATTTAACTGACATAAAGCACTAATTGAATAATTAGTTTGAAGAATTTGTAAGGCTTTTTGACACTCTGCTAAACGCTCATTATATTTAGAATCAACCAAACCACGACGTTTATTAGTATTAGTAATAACTATGGTATATTCTGCTAAGTTTAACGGAACATACTGATATTCCAAACTATTACAATCAAGCAAAATCGCACAATTAGCTTTACCCATTGCCGAAGCAAATTGATCCATAATTCCACAACCAACGCCAATATAATTATTTTCCGCCGCTTGAGCCATTAAAGCCATCTCTACACCACTAAAAGGTTGACCATAGTAAGTATTAATAATCGTTGCCATTAATACTTCAATTGATGCAGAAGAAGATAATCCAGCACCATTAGGTAAATTACCCCAAAATACAATTTCCCAACCATAAGCAAAATTTATACCGCGTTGTTCGGCTTCAACCATAACACCTTTAGGATAGTTTGCCCAATCATGATGTTCCTGAAATGCTAAATTATCCAAACTAAACTCAACCAATCCTAATTGATCAAAATTTAGTGAATAAAATTTACACAAACGATCATTGCGTTGACGCACTAAAGCATAAGTACCCAAATTAATTGCACATGGAAACACATATCCACCATTATAATCAGTATGTTCACCAATTAAATTCACTCGACCTGGTGCAAAAAATAAACGACTATCTTGAACATCATTAAATAGTTGTTTAAATTGTTGTTGTAAATTATTGTGAATTTCCATAATAGTATAATTTAACATCTAGCTAATTCCTTAAAGTAAAATTTCACCTGATTGTTCCCAGCTAAGCACTAATTGACTATCGTGATCCAGCTGTTCCTTGTTATCGCTAACTAAAATAATATATAAAAAAGAATCTAATAAACTACCACCAATAGCTAATTTATCACCATAATTCTTCATAATAGTTGATTGTTGATAAGTAACTAAATTTAAAAGTAGCTCTTGTTTTATCCCTTGAAAATATTGATCTGGTTTATAATTATACAAAAATAAAATTCTTCCATCTTGAGCTGGTTTTAATTCAACTGGTATAT
>JBDLTW010000175.1:0-2873 GCA_039805605.1 Pseudomonadota bacterium | reverse complement strand
TAAGTAGAATAATTATCTGAACATTATATTCTAACCATGCCCAAATTTAGATTAATTGTAACCAATAATGCCAATTCGGAATAAGCCACTGGTTTAAAAAAGATTGACCTAATTAATAGCTTTGTATTTAGCCATCGTAAATATTTTAGGCTAACGCATAATTCAGCACGGTCTATATTTATACTCCTTAAGAATTAATGTTCTCAGCGTATATTTATTTTTTTATAGCCTTATCCTGAATTGGTGTTTTAGTTAACATTAATATTAGCTGACCACTTATTATTGCTTATAGCTACATTACAGTTACCAAATGCTGACTCAATTATGCTATTATTCTGGGCATCATTACCTATCTTTAAATCTGTATTACAAAGTATATGCTTATTGTTATTCCAAACACTTACTCTATAGGTACATATTTTACCTTTGTGTGTATTACGAATATAATCTATAATCTCATATTTTGGTAAAGCTTTACGCCATTTTTTATTCTTAAGATTGCTAGAGCAATTACCTCGAAGACGTTCAAATTTTACATAACCTACTTCTGGTTTGGTATTATAAAATTTGACCTGCGCATATTGGTTATTTTTATTAGATACTGTAATATAAAGTGACATAGTACTATTCCTTAAATGAGTTGAGCAAGTCATACCTAAGCCACATTTTGAAGGCGGAGTGTCATGTGAGTATACATGCTCATCTAAGCCACCACTTGCATGGTTATTTCTTTGTTGAATACTAAATTTTTCGTCGAATGCAATCATGCCATCTGTATTACTTTTATCAACAAATCCCAATAATTTGAAATAACAAGTTTTGCGATTATATGGTTTATGACTAACCCAAAATTTATAATTCAAACCTGGTTGAACTGTTGCAACGTTATTAAAGTTACTTGTACATGAATTACTATATTTTTTGCCTTCCAGAAGTAGGTATATGGGCGATTCAGTTTTATTTGCAATATGAATACCCACGTAGTTATAATTATAAGAATGCGCAATATTAATAAAACTTGTTGTGCACAAAACTATTAATAAAAATTTTTTCATTTTAATCTCCATTACAAATGAACTACGTATTTATCAATTAATGCCAATAAGGATTAGCTAGACAATTTAGTTATTGATCTTATTTAACATAATATTAGCTAACCATTTATTTTCGCTTACAACTACACGACAATCACTAAATGCTGAATGGATTATGCTATTATTTTTGTCCGTATTCCCTATTTCTAACTCTGTATTACAAAGTACATGACCTTTATTATCCTGAACTCGTGCTTTGTATGTACATATTTTACCTTTATGTGTATTAAGAATATAACCTACGGCATCACCGCCAGGTATTACTCTAATCCATGGGCTATCTGCAACATAATTAGAACATGGCCCTTTAAGATAATCAAATTTTACATAAGTCACTTCTGGTGTGGTGTTATGAAATATGACATGTGCATATTGGTTGTCTTTATCAGACACCTTAATATAAAGTGATTTAGTATCATTTTTCAAATGAGTTAAGCAAGTCATACCTAATCCACATTTTGAGGGCGGAGAGTCATGTGAGTGTACATGATCACTTGTATTTCCTCTACTTATAGCATTATGCTTCTGTTCAATAGTAAAATGCTCTTCTAGAGCAATCATTGACTCGGAAGCGTTTTTAGAAGTGGTACCCCATAATCTGAAATGACAAATTTTGGGGTCATTTGGTTTGTGAGAAATCATAAATTTATAACTCCAACCTGGTTTAACTCTTCTAACGTTAGAAAAGCCACCTATACATGAACTACTATGATCATTATATTCAAGAATTAGGTACATGGATTCTGCTGTTTGATTATCAAAATGGATACCTACTTGGTTATGAGCAACAACATTATTAATAAAACTTGTTGTACCTAAAACCATTAATAAAATTTTTTTCATTTTAATCTCCATTACAAATGAACTACGTATTTATTAATCACTGATTTGGATAAGTGACAGTGCCAAATTTATATATAAATAAGCGATGCAACATAATAATTTATATTATTTCAAGGCAATTAAAATGAAGCATACTTAATTATACACCAATATGGGTATGTTTGTAAAAATTATATTTAAATCAGTATATTATATACATAAGATATGCTAAATTGTGACATGAAACTAACTTTATTTAAAATGCTGGAGCAATGAATAATTAAAATTTTAACAAAAAAATACAGGTCGGTAGTTTACAAAAGTTTTATACAGTTATAATTTTTAACAACAGTAAAATGCTGTAAATTGACATACTGATTTAATTGAATATTTTCTCTGTGAAAGGGGTAAAATAATTTATCCCGACGTAACGGGATTACAACTCTGTTATTCTGTGCTTATCGCATAAAATAATACCAAATCCAATAAGTAGTTTCTTATATAGACAACCAATCTCTATAACATAATTGAGTAATATATACGAATTCTTATTTTGTGTTTGGTATAACAAGGTGATAATAAAAAAACCTTTGCCACCACAGCAAAGGTTTTTTATTGTCATTATCAACTTAATTTAATTGTTCACTAACTAAATCAACAACATTACGGTTAATAGTATCAAAACTCATGCCGATAGCATAAATTGGTTTGTGTTCTTGGATAAATTTTTGGGCATAATTTTTATTTTTGATTTGCTCTAATGCCGAAACAGTATCACCATTACTTGATAATTTAAACTCAATCAATAAAATCTTATCGGGCATAGTTATGCTGAGATCAATTCTACCGTGATTGGTCGCATCTTCAGCAACTAAATCATAACCCAAGGCAGTAAAATAACTATATACCACTGAGGCATAAAATCCTTCATATTCGGCTATTTTGTTATTGCGGTAC
>JBDLTW010000174.1:0-3552 GCA_039805605.1 Pseudomonadota bacterium | reverse complement strand
ATTTTCGCCTGTGGATAACTAATTTTTAACTGAGATAAGGTATTACGTCCGACAAAACCACTAGCCCCCGTAATTAAAATAACCTGAATATTATTATTCAAGGGTGCTAAATTATCGCTAACATTAAATTGACTATACTCTTGATAATCTTGAGCTAAATCTTCAGCTAAATTAGTTACAGGTTTCTGTCCGTTATATAAAGATAATAAATTAATTAAGGTTGGTTCACTAATAATTTCAAACATATTCAAAGAAAAATTAAGCTTACGTTTTAATTCTAAAATTAGTTTTGCGATTAATAATGATGAGCCACCGCTTAATAAAAAATTATCCTTCATTTTTAAACTAGAAATATCACGCTTCAATAATTCAGCCCAAATTGTAATAATTTTTTGTTCTTCATCGCTATACTGTTCTAATTCAATATCGCCATTTTGTTTATTTGTGGTGAGATTATGAAATAGATTTCTGCATTCATTGTGGTCTAATTTACCATTTATGGTTAGAGGTAAAGTTTTTAAATACACTAACATACTAGGTAACATATAATCAGGTAATACTTGAGCTAATTGATTGAGCATTTCATCATGATTAAGCATATTATCGGCAACATAATAAGCAACTAACTGTTTCGATCCATTGTAATCTAATGCTAAAACAGTAACTTGTTTAACTTGGTCTAGTTTAGCTAATTGGTTTTCTATTTCGCTTAATTCAATCCTAAAACCACGAATTTTAACCTGAAAATCATTGCGTCCAATATATTCAATATTACCATCAGCTAAGTAACGTACTAAATCACCTGTTTTATATAAACGTGCATTAATACCTTGCTTTTGTTCTTCTTTAGTTTGGAATGGATTAGCAATAAAGCGTTCTGCAGTTAATTCAGCTAAATTCATATAACCACGAGCTAAACCTGCCCCGCCAATATATAATTCACCAATTACACCAATTGGTAATGGTTGCAATTGATGATCTAAAATATAAGTTGTACTATTTGCAATAGGCTTTCCAATAGTGCAACTACTATTATCTGGGTCAAAATTAACTAGTATTTCATAGGTAACTTCACCAGTTTCGGTTGGTCCATAATAATTAACCACCTTAACCTGATTTGTTCTTTCCAATAAGCGTTTATTAAAGCCTTCTCCACTTACATTTATGTGCGTTATTTGTTTAACTATATCGGCATTATCATCTAGAAATATATCTAGTTGTGATGGTACAAAATGGGCAGAATTAATTTTGTAAGTATCTATTAAGTACTCGATTTCTTCTAAATCAAAACTATTTTTGGTGATATATAAACTACCACCACTAATTAGAACGGTAAAAATATCAGAGAATGAAACGTCAAAAATATAGTTAGTTTTAAATAAATAATGGGTATTTTGATTAAAATCATTAATTTTGATCATATCTAAAATTATTATAGCTGCACCGCTATGTTCAATCATTACGCCTTTTGGTGTACCAGTTGTACCACTGGTGTAAATTACATAAGCTAAATTATTACTTGTTATATTTAGGTCTAAATTTTGAGTTGGATAGCTCAATAATTTCTTGGCTAATTCTAGAACATCAATTAGTGCCAATTCAGGGCGTAGATCATATGTTAAATTATCAATTATTTTTAGTAATTTATCTTGATTAATTTGATTAGAAATTAATACCTTAGCTTTGGTATCTGCTAATATATAACTAATTCTTTCATCTGGATAGCTATGATCGAGTGGGACATAAGCACCACCTGCTTTTAACACACCTAAGACAGCAATTAGCATTAATTCACTACGATCCAAGCATAAAGCAATTAAATCATCACCTTGGATTTGATAACGTTCACGTAAATAATTAGCCAATTGATTAGCTCGTGCATTTAATTGTGCATAAGTCAATCTAATATTTTCAAATACGAGAGCAATATTATCTGGGGTTTTAGCTACTTGCTCTTCAAATAGTTGTTGAATAGTTTTATTTGCTGGATAATCTTGTATGGTATTATTCCAATCATGGATGATTTGTTGATAATCTATTTCATTTAGTAATGGTAGCTGTGGCAAACGCAATGATTTATCTTGGATTTGATTAAGATTAATTAGACTTTGATAAATGGCTTGGATTAATAAGCTATCTGTAGCTAAATAATGTATTTCTAGAATATTATTCTGATAACAAAAAATTGTATTTGATGATGGATTGATGGATACTTCACCAATAATTATTGCAATATCGCTATATAAATGTTCATCATGACGTTGATAAAAATCATTTAAAATGACAATACTATTATTAACTAAATTTAATTGGTTAAGTTGAATTAAATTAGCCAACTCTAGATCTGGTGATAGCTTATTAATAGATAATTGATTAAAATGATGTGTAGAGTGTTTAATATTATCATTATCTAGATTAGCGTAGATATTGATGGAAAAGTCCTCACGACTTACCCATGCAAAAATCACTTGTAGCCATGTGATAATTTCACTGGAGTCAATTTGTTGATTTAATTTTAATTGCAACTTGTGCATTAATTTGGGTTCAGATGTAGCAGTAGTAAATAAATTTGAGTTTAAATTTACTTGGCTTAATTTAGCGATCAAATTAGCTTCATTATGTTTAAGTTGTTGATAATTTGATAGTTTGCTAGTTTCTTCTGTTTGCATGTTTAATTCCTTGTAATGAGACCTTAATGGTTTAATGAAGAAAGTATGGAGAAAAAATTAGTTTTTTACCAATTTGGAAGTTAAAAAGTGGTATGAAATTTTTTAAAATATAGGTTGAAACTAAATATTGAGAGCTTATCCATACCATGACGAGATTATATCATACATGTATTTTGTTTAATTAATGATATTTATTAGCTATTTATGGTTTGTAAATTGTTTAATTTAATGCTTGTTTAGTTTGTAATGATATATACCAATTAGCAGATTGTTTACTGTTTTATGGTGAGTTGGGTAATAGAGCTATGAAATTTTCATAACTACCAATTTTTGCAAAATTTATTAAATAACTTCTTTCGCTAATTTTATCTATTCTTACGCTATCAATATTTAAATTTGCCAATTTTTCATAGGTTAACAATTCCCCTTCTTTTAAATCTAAAACATCCCGTAAAATCCATTTACCCAATTCTTTGTTAGGA
This sequence comes from Pseudomonadota bacterium, assembly GCA_039805605.1. Classification (GTDB taxonomy): domain Bacteria; phylum Pseudomonadota; class Gammaproteobacteria; order Burkholderiales; family UBA11063; genus Aquella. The sequence continues at coordinate 401 of JBDLTW010000174.1, read as the reverse complement.
TCTGACATTAAAGCTTTTCCTCCTTCTTGACAAATTTTAGCAGAAATTATATTTCCATTGGGTAATTTTAGATCAAATTTAGTGTCTCGAGATGGGAAAAAATCTGCAAATTTTTGATGAATAATTTGAGGAACACGAATATACGCTTCATTGCAATCTCTTGTTCGACCTCTAGCATTCCACTGATTTAAACCACTTCTAGGAAAAACTTCATATTTACCATTCTTCTCACCATATAGTGGTAAAAAGATATTTTGCTGAAAATTGCAGTGTGGCTGATTTGATACATTCAATATTTTAGATAATATAGATAATGGATCATTGATAATCTGTATATCAAAATAATCTAAAAATTTATCTGTTCTAAATCTTTTTAGCAACGTGTTTTTAGATAAGTTGAA
>JBDLTW010000173.1:0-7031 GCA_039805605.1 Pseudomonadota bacterium | reverse complement strand
ACCGTGATATAAATGCAGCCATAAATATACATACCGCTGGACTAGCGGGAATTAACGCCTAGGGAGTTCCCTCTATTGGGGTTGAATGTAGTAATACAATCAACTAGATATGGAACGTTGAGCTAGGAATCCTCGCCCTTTAGGGCGGGGAGGATGTCAAATACCTTCTATTACCGTCATTAATAGCAATTGGTTTACGGCGTTTTTTTGCTAAAACATAGGTAAATATGCTATACTATTGCTTTAATTTATCCAAAACGCCGTAAAATATCGCCCTTTAGGGAAAGGATATAAGGTGTTAAGTTGGCATAAATATTTTGTGATAAAATATGTTACTAAATGTACTAAGATTTCAGTTCAGGTATATAAAAAAATCAAATATAGCTGATGTAGATAATAAGATTTGTCTCTAACTAGACAACATTAATAGATGAGCATAATAATATCAGAAATAGCATTTAGTATTAGTAGCAAAATAAATATTTTAGGGCATGATCTGCCCAAATATACTTCTGTGGAGTAGATGGAATGCCTAGCACTCAACAAGCTACCATGAATTAAAAGTCTGCCGAATTTAAGGTAAGAATGCTCACACTTTAGTGCCGTGGTGATGTTAATTATTATTCAAGCATATATGTGCCTTGGTATTAGTCAAATATATAAAATTTTATTAAGGAATAACAATGGGGTTTTTAGTTGGGAAAAAAATTCTTATTACTGGGTTAATTTCAGAGCGTTCAATTGCCTATGGTGTAGCACAGGCATGTTATCAACAAGGTGCTGAATTAGCCTTTACTTATCAAAATGAAAAACATCGTGAGCGTATCGGTAAATTGGCTAGTAATTTTAACTCATCTTTGTTATTTAAATTAGACGTAGCAAATGATGCTGAAATTAATCAAGTATTCACTGATTTAGCTAAACATTGGGATGGTCTAGATGGTTTATTACATTCAATTGCATTTACGCCTAAAACAGGTTTAGATGGTGATTTTGTTGCCAATGTAGATCGTGAAACTTTTCAAATATCTAATGATATCTCCGCATATAGCTTTATTGCCTTAGGTAAGGCTGCCCGTAGTATGATGCAAGGTCGCAACGGTTCTTTAGTGTGCTTAAGTTATTTAGGAAGCGAAAGAGTATTACCTAACTATAATATGGCGGGTGTCTCTAAAGCTGCATTAGAAGCTAGTACTCGTTATATGGCATGTTCTTTAGGTGCTGAAGGTATTCGTGTTAATGCGGTATCTGCTGGACCAATTAAAACTTTAGCCGCTAGTGGGATTGGTAATTTCAGCAAGATTTTAGATCATATGTCACGTTTTGCTCCATTAAAACGTGGAATTACTATTGAGGAGGCTGGTAATGCAGCTGCTTTTCTATTCTCTAGTTTAGCAAGTGGAATTACAGGTGAAGTTATGTATGTTGATGCTGGTTATAATATTACTGCAGGTGGTCTTGAAGGATAATTATGCAGTTAGTGTCAACACAAATCCTAGCTACAGCTACGCAGGTTTTCAATGATGAAATAGCTGGGTTGCTACAAATTCAACAAAATCTAGCTAATAATTTTGTCGATGCGATTGAACTATTAGTTAATTGCACGGGTAAAGTTGTTGTTTCAGGTATGGGTAAATCAGGGCATATTGGTCATAAAATTGCTGCTACTTTAGCTTCAACAGGAACTCCAGCATTTTTTATGCATCCTGCTGAAGCATTGCATGGTGATTTAGGTATGGTAATGACTAATGATGTATTGATTGCTATTTCTTATTCGGGTGAATCAGATGAACTCAATGCTATTTTGCCATTAATTCGTAGAAAACAAGTTAAAATTATTAGCCTTACAGGTAATGTTGAATCTAGTTTAGCTAAATTATCTGATTGTGTGTTAAATATTAAAATTAATAAAGAAGCATGTCCTTTAAATTTAGCACCAACAACGTCAACTACTGCTACCTTAGTTTTAGGTGATGCATTAGCAGTTTCGTTACTTTCATTGCGTAATTTCCAACCAGAAGATTTTGCTTTATCTCACCCTGGCGGAAGCCTAGGGCGCAAACTATTAACTAAAGTTAGCGATATTATGCATAGTGGTGAACGTTTGCCTGTGGTTAATCAAATGGCTGGATTTAATCAAGTTGTATTTGAGATTAGTAATAAAGGCTTAGGTTTTGTTGCTGTAGTTGATGATGAGCAGCAATTAGTTGGCATAATAACTGATGGGGATTTACGCCGCTGTTTAGATGGGAAACAATCCCTAGTTGATTTAATTGCCAGTCAAATTATGTCACATAATCCTAAAACTGTCTTGGCTGAGAGTATGGCAATTGATGCTGTAGAGATAGTTAATCAATATAAAATTAATGGATTATTAGTAGTCAATTCCAATCATCAAGTAATTGGCGCATTTAATGTTCATGATTTATTTAAAGCAAAATTAATTTAAAGGCTTATTATTATGTTATCTTCAGAATTAATCAAACACAAAGCGCAATCAATTAAGTTAATTGTAACTGATGTTGATGGGGTACTAACTGAAGGGTATGTATTTATTCAGCCTGATGCTAACGAAGCTTTTGGTAAATTTAATATTCTAGATGGTTTTGCAGTACATATGGCTCACAAGTGTGGTCTAAAAACTGCTGTCATTTCAGGACGCAAATCGGAAGCAACTGAAGCTCGTTGTGCTAAATTAGGTTTTGATTTTGCATATACTGGTATTTTAGACAAACATACTCAATTAGTTCAATTAGCTAAACAATTAGAGCTAGAGTTTAGTGAAATTGCTTATATTGGTGATGATTGGATTGACTTACCTGTATTAACTAAGGTTGGTTTAAGCTGTGCACCTGCTAATGCCGTAGAAGAAATATTAAATCGTGTTGATTATATCAGTAGCTTTGATGGTGGCAAAGGTGTGTTTCGTAATCTAGTTGAATTAATTCTACGTCATCAAAATAAATATGATCAATTATTGCAATCTTATTTAGTGTAAGAGTAGAATGTTTAAATTAAGGTACAGCCCATCACGGTTATTTAATTTTTTAACTGTAATTATTTTGAGTGGATTATGTGTATTATTAAATAGTTTGACTCAAATTAATTTTCAAAAATTTGATTTGCCTAAAAATAAACCTGAATTTTCAGCTACAGGGTTTAAAGCTAGTTTATATAGCACTCAAGGTAATTTACTTTATGCACTAAGTGCTGAAAGTGGTATTGAATATCCAGATTCTACTAAAATTAATTTAACAAAGTTAAAACTACAAATTTTTAATCAAGTGAATAGCCAATTGGAACAACAGTTAACTAGTGATAACGGTTGGGTTGATAGCAAAACACATTTAGGATTTCTAGGTGATAATGTTGTTTTAACTGCAATTGAATCACGTCCTCAAGATAATATTCTGGTTTATGCCCAAAATGTTGCTTTAAATGCCAAAACCAGACAAGCATCAAGTTCAGCACCAGTTAAAGCCATCCGAAATCAGAGTATTTTAACTGGACAAGGTTTTCAACTTGATTATGAAAAAAAATTATTAACCATTGAATCAAAGGTAAAAGTAATTTATGTTAAATAAACCAGTGTGTCATTATTTATGGCAAATTATAGTTGGACTCGTATTAAATTTAGTCATGGCTAATGCATGGTGTTTAAAAACTGATGCGTCACAACCTATTCAAATTATTGCCGATCATTTAACTGTTGATCAAAAAAATATGGTAAGTACATTTACAGGAAATGTAATTATTACGCAAGGTTCAATGAATGCTCATGCTTCATTGGCTCAAGCAAGTCAAGACAGTGCAGGTTATAAAACCATTCATATGACTGGTTCGCCTGTAACTTTTTCTCAACTTAATGATGATGGTGATAAAACTGAGGGTCAGGGTAATATTTTTGATTATACAACTAAGAATAATTTAGCTGTTTTAACTGGTCGTGCTCGAGTTAAAAAAGGTGATAATTTAGTAATGGGTGATAAATTAACTTATAATACTCAAACTCAAGTTTATAGTGCCACATCAAATAATGCCGATGGGGTATCAAGTAAAAAAAGTGGACGGGTAACCGTTATCTTACAACCACAAAAAGGTAATAATAATGGTGTCAATTCAACACTCAACTTCCAATAATAGTGTTTTAGAAGTTAAACATTTACGCAAACAGTTTAAAAAACGTGTTGTCGTTAAAGATGTTTCTTTTGATGTGCGTAGCAATGAGGTTATTGGCTTACTTGGTCCAAACGGTGCTGGTAAAACTACTAGTTTTTACATGGTTGCTGGTTTATTAGCTAGTGATGGCGGCGACATATTTTTAGATGGCAAAAATATAAAAAGTATGCCCGTACACAAACGTGCCGAATTAGGTCTTGGCTATTTACCTCAAGAGGCATCAATTTTTCGTCAAATGACAGTAGAAGAAAATATCCGTTCAATTTTAGAACTAAAAAAATTAAATCGACCTCAAATTAAAAGTGAAGTAGAACGTTTATTAACGGCTTTAAATATTGAGCATCTCCGTGATGTCAATGCTATGGCTCTTTCAGGAGGTGAGCGTCGGCGTTGTGAAATTGCCCGAGCGTTAGCTAATTACCCAAGATTTATTTTATTGGATGAACCATTTGCTGGAGTTGATCCAATCGCTGTTAGCGATATTCAACGAGTAGTGGCATTTTTGAAAGATTTGGGAATTGGTGTAATTATTACCGATCATAATGTACGTGAGACATTACGTATTTGTGATCGTGCATATATAATTAATGAAGGTAATGTATTGGCTAGTGGTATTCCACATGACTTGGTTCAAAATGAACAAGTTAAACAAGTTTATCTTGGTGAGAATTTTACATTTTAATTTTAAAGGTTTGCATTATGAAAACAAGCTATCGTTGGTATTCAATTAACGATATTAGTGGTGGAGTTACATTAATTTTTGATAATTTAACTTGTATGGCTACAATAATTTTTCTTTTAACTGTTGTTTTTGGTATGCCTGCTAGTATAGTTTTAGGTCATATTATACCTGGTTTATCTGTGGGAATTGTCGTCGGGAATTTGGCTTATATTTATTTAGCATTTAGTTTAGCTAAGCGTTTAGACCGTGATGACATTACTGCTTTTCCACTTGGTTTAGATGCCCCAAGTTGTATTGGTTTAACTTTATCTGTGGTTGGTCCATCGTTTGTGTATTTTAAATTACAAGGAATGACTCCTGATGTAGCAGCCCTACATAGTTGGTATATCAGCTGCGCTTGTTGTTTTTTTATTGGTTTAGTAAAATTCATTTGTTCTTTTTTTATTGATAAATTAAAAAATTTCTTACCTCCTGTTGCATTATTGGGTGGCTTATCAGGTGTTGCTATTGCTCTAATTGCCTTTTTTCCTTTATTATCAATGTTCCAATCGCCAATGATCGGAATTTTAGTATTTTCGATAATTGCAATAGTCTTTTTTTGTGGCTATCAAATACCAGCTAATTTACCTGCGGTATTAGTTGCGATTATTGTTGGTACTTTCGCATATTATATATTGGAGTTTTTTATATCAGGGCATTTAAACATTCCTAGCTTACCATCGCTGAAATTTGTTTTACCATTACCTGATTTTACTTTTATTTCTTATATTCCAGAATCTTTGAAATATTTATCAATTGCATTACCCTTTGCGTTATTAGTAATTTTTGGTACTGTTTCGGTCGCAGAAAGTTCAGAGGTATTGGGAGAGAAGTACAATGCAAAACATCTATTAATGATTGATGGTATTGCTACTATGCTAATAGGATTATTTGGTGGAACTGCACAAACTACTGCTCATGCTGGATTTCCTGCATATAAGAAAATGAATGCACGTGCTGGATTTTTAATTTTAAATACTTTAATTGTTGGTATAGGTGCATGGTTTGGTTTAATTAATTTTATCCTAGCATTTATTCCTGATATTGCTTTATCTCCAGTATTATTATTTATTGGTATTGAAATTGCATTGCAAGTATTTTTAATTAGTGAAAAAAAATATCTACCTGCGGTTATTTTTGGTCTATTTCCGTCAATTGCCCGTATGGTACAAATTAAGTTATCTTCGGATCCTAAATTAGTTGATTTAAATAGTCTGAATAATGCGTTAAATGTTATTACTAATGGTAAAATGAGTGATATTGCAGCTATTGTTACTTTGGGTAATGGCTTTATTGTTACTGGTACATTATGGATTGCGTTGCTTTATTATTTAATTGAACGTAAAATTATACCTGCGGTAGCAACATGTTTATTTTTAGCATTAGCAACAATATTTGGTGCAATTCATTCAGTGCATTTAGATGGCTCGATGTATTGGATTGGTGATTTAGCACCACAGTTGCGGATTATACCAATAGAAATTGCTAGTGGTTATTTAGGTTTTGCGGTAATTGCAGTAATTTTCTATTTCTTAAATAAATGTAAGTCGGCTAATTTGCATTAATTATTATTGTACGGTACCTTTAATGGTGCCGTTTTTTGTTTGTTATAAGTAGATAGTTAAATGCTAAATACTTATATGTTTCATAACTAATTTTATGGTGAAATATGGCAAATTTTCGAATTTTTGTAGAGAAAAATAGCTCTTTTAATAGTGAGGCTAAGCATCTATTAAGTCTAATTCAACAAAATTTACAACTTAAATTAACTAGTTTAAGGGTAATTAATTGCTACGATATTTTTAATATTGAAGCTAAGCAATTAGAACAAGTGCAATATATTGTTTTTGCTGAACCAAATTTAGATCAAATAATTACGCATCTAAATCTAACTAATCAATGCTATTTGGCTGTAGAGCCATTAGCTGGACAATATGATCAACGTGCAGATTCTGCTGAACAAGCCTTAAAATTACTTGGTGTTAATAATTTAGATTTAAAAGTTACTAGTGGTAAATTAATAATCTTTGATGAAGAGTTGACTACGCAACAATTAGATTTAATTAAGCAACTATATATAAATCCACTAGAAATGAGTGAAAAAGATTTAAGCCAATTAATTTATTCACAG
>JBDLTW010000172.1:0-3161 GCA_039805605.1 Pseudomonadota bacterium | reverse complement strand
TAACCATGTTGACCCCATTTCCAAACGTTTATGGCGTAGGCTAATCTCATATAAGGAGCTAGTACCAATAATTTCACCAGTTAACTTATCAATAATTACTAGCATGACTAAATTAGCTTTTTGATATTCCTGAATTTTTTCTTGAATAAATTCGCGACAGCTCTTATAGTTAGTAAAAAACCAGACAAAATATTCAGGATCAAAAATAGCATTTAACTGTGAAAAATCACTTTCACGATAACGACGAATGATTAATTGAGGATGATCAATTTCCAAATTGGCTAAATCATAAAAACTAAGCAAAATCAATTCCTTTCTAAATTTCTTAACACTAATTTTAAACTGCAATAACCAATCAGTGAAGAAAAAGCATACATTAAGACCACCGCACAAGCTGCTCCAACGATGGAGTAATGAATGACAAATAAATAAGTTAAACCAATATTAAGCATTAAAATAATTGTAGTTAAATAAAAACTTAATTTTGCTTTGCCTAAAGCGGCTAAAATATTACCATTAACACTTCGAAAAGATGCAATAATCCAATATCCGCCACTGATAATTTGAAATGGTAAAACACTATCATGATATTGAGCGCCAAATAATAGCTTAATTAATGGTGTTGCTATTAGTACTAATGCTATACTAATTATGGCACTAAAGATAAATAAACGCATACTGACTATTCGTGCTAAATAACGGATTTGTTGTGGGTTAGTGGCAGCTTTGGCAAATTGTGGATAATAATAATTTACTACAATATTAGGAATAAAATTAATAGCAAAGGGAATTAGTGTTGCTACTTTATAACTAGCTAATAATTGTGCATCTTTTATCACGTAGGCAATAATTATTGTATCTAAAACAAATAATAATCCAGAAAAGGCATTTGCTAAGGTAGTAAAAAAAGAATAACTAATAAATTCCTTAATTTTAATTAAATTATAATTAATTTTTCCCCAAGCTTTAGGTAAACTAAGTTTATAATTAGAATAAGCTAACATTAAGCCATAACCTAAATAGGTGAAAAAAATTAAACCATATAAATGAAAACAATAAATTCCCAGAATATTAACCAGTAAAAGCACTGAATTATTAATAATTAAGAATTTAGCTTGTAGATAATTTAGTTGTTTAGCGCGTAAATAAGCCTGAAAAATATCAATATATAGTCGTCCAATAGGAAATAACGCCATGGTCATTAAAATAGGCTTGGCTGTAGCAATAGGTAATGGAACCAACCAAGCATAGATTACAATTAACCCACCAATTAGCAGATTAAAACCACTGCCACAAGCAAATGCAAAACGTAAATAGCTATTTTGTTGTTCTATTGATGGTGAACGACTAACATATTGTAAAACACCACTAGCCGCTCCAAAACCATTAACTAACAAAAATAATGAAATTATACCAAATGCAAAGCTATAAATCCCAAATTCAGTTTTACCAAGTAAACGAACATAAACTACTGAACCACAAAAAGTTAATGCATAAGAAAAAAGATTAGCTATTAATACTAAAATAAAATCACTACGTAATAAATGCATAATTTTAGTCATGAATTGGTTAATTTTATTCATAAAGTTGTAAAAATTTATTAAAATTATGTTGAGGATGAGCTTTTTGATGAATTAACTGGTGGTTAAATTCAATTAAGCGTTGATAACAGATTGCTTGATTAGCTAATTCAATTCCAGCCACTAAATAATCAGCTAATTGGTCTAAGTTTAAAGCAATAAAACCATTGATTTGATCTAATACCCACTCTAAATTAGCAGGTAAATTAGATACAATTGGAATACAACCATAAGCCATCGCTTCTAATAAGCTAGAGGCTGTACCATCACTTAATGGAATAGAGACGAATAATTGCGCTTGTTGATAATATTTGATTAAGTCTTCATATGCAATTAATCCCGTAAACTCAACTGATTGACTAATGCCTAATTGTTGAGTTAAATCACGTAATTGTGGATTTAATTCACCATCAGCAACAATTATTAAGCGATATTCTGGATCAATTCGCTTAGTGGTAATTAACTGGGCAAATGCATGAATAATTTTGTCAATTTGATATAATGGCTTATGTAAGCGATTAGATAAGATAAATTTTTGCTTATTTGCTAAATTAGTGGCTAATTGAGGTAAATTTTGTACCCCAAAATTAATACAATGAATTGGGCGTTGTACTTTAGCTAATAACTGGCGAATGCGTGGCGCAATAAATAAAGCATCGCAAGTAATTATGTCAGAATTTTGTAAATTGAATTTTACTAAACTTGCCATAAGTTTATTTTGTTGTGGTAATAATAATACATCAGAACCCCATGTTGTTAAAATTACTTTAGGGCGTGGCGTTAGATGCTTAATAGCACGTAAGCTATGCCAAGCATAACTATTTGCTTGATGAATATGTACAATCTCAGGGTTAAATTGCCGTAATAAATTAATTAATTGTTTGGCTGCACACCAATTTTTTAAGCTAAAATTAATTATATATTGTTCAATTTGAGTTAAATTTGGCATTAATTGATTAGTAATTACCACCAGCTTAAATTGTTGTCTAGCAATTAATTGCTGAAGGTAACGTTGACAATGTACCGAGTTAGATCCAATAAATATTAATGTTTTCATTAATCTTGTGTCCATTGCTTATAATATTCCATTAATTCAGGGTGTTTATTTAAATATTGCTTATCTAGATTACGGGTATCACCAACTACTTGTGCGGGATTACCAGCTATAATTGCAAAATCAGGAAATGTGCCTTTAACTAAACTATATGCTGAAATAATTGAGCCTTTGCCAATTGTGCTTCCTGGCATAATTACACTATGTGGACCAATAAAAGTATATTTACCAATTACTACCTTGCCACGAATATAGCCATGATGTTTACCTTGAAATTTAGTATAATGTGCACCATATAGGCGTAGCGCATGATGTGAAGAGTGAGTTAATATACTAATATAGTTGCTTATTTGACAACCTTCTTCAATAATAATCCCATTACTTGCCTCAATCAAATTATAATGCCCAATAAAAACATTATCGGCAAGGTGTAAATATTGTGGTGCAACAATATCCACCGTATTGCTAATCCTCGTTAGAGGCAAATATTTACCTGAAACCTTATCATGATAACCGACAATCATTCG
>JBDLTW010000171.1:0-10257 GCA_039805605.1 Pseudomonadota bacterium | reverse complement strand
CTCTAGTTAATAAAGAGTAGATTGAGAATTTTTATTAGATTTAATTTAGGTTTATCCTAGTCATATTTATTTTAATAAAGGTAATAATATGCCATCTTTTGATATAGTTTCTGAAGTAAATAAAGTTGAATTAACCAATGCTGCCGATCAAGCCAATAAAGAAATTACTAATCGGTTTGATTTTAAAGGTTCAGATGCTCGAATTGAGCTAAAAGATTTAGAATTAACTTTATATGCCGATAATGATTTTCAATTAGAGCAAGTAAAAGATATTTTAATTACTAAACTAACTAAACGTAATGTTGACACCCGTAGCTTAGGTGATGCAAAAACTGAAAAGATTAGTGGCAATAAGTTAAAACAAATAATTAGTGTAAAAAATGGCATTGAACAAGAACAAGGTAAAAAAATCACTAAATACATTAAAGATAGTAAATTAAAAGTTCAAGCTTCAATTCAAGGTGAGACAGTACGAGTAACGGGGGCTAAACGAGATGATTTACAAAATGTAATTGCTCTACTAAAAAAAGATATTACTGATTTACCGTTGCAATTTATAAATTTCCGCGACTAGGTACTTATGATAAAAATCAATAATTTATACAAAAGCTATCAACATAAAAAACATAGCATAAAAGTTTTAGACAATGTAAGTTTAGAGGTAAAACGTGGTGAGGTGTTTGGAATTATTGGTAAATCAGGTGCGGGAAAATCCACTTTACTAAAATGCCTTAATTTATTAGAACAACCAGATAGTGGAAATATTAATATCGATGGTCTTGACTTAACCAGTTTAACTAAATCTGAACTACGTCAGGCTCGTCAACAAATTGGGGTAATTTTTCAACATTTTAATTTATTAAACTCTAAAACAATTTTTGATAATGTCGCCTTGCCATTAAAATTACAAGGTAATTTAACCAGTAGTCAAATTAAACAAACCGTAGATGAGATGTTATCCTTAGTTGGCTTGAGTCAATTAGCAACTAAATATCCACAAAGTTTATCTGGTGGGCAAAAACAACGTGTGGGAATAGCTCGTGCTTTAGTAACTAAACCCAAGCTGTTATTAAGTGATGAAGCTACTTCAGCATTAGATCCAGAGACCACCAATGAGATCTTAGAATTACTATTGCAAATTAATCAAAAATTAGCAATTACCATTGTCTTAATTACTCATGAATTAGAGGTAGTACGTAAAATTTGCGATAAAGTTGCGGTAATTGATGGTGGTAAAATTATTGAACAAGGTAACGCCTTTGACATTTTATTACATCCAAAACAAAGCCTAACACGTAAATTAATCATCGAAGAAGAAACTGAAAAATATCTTGAACAAGTCAAAACTTTTTATCAATTTGAAAAGACGGCAAGTCGGCATATTATTTTATTATCTTTTGTTGGTGAAACTACTTATCAGCCGATTTTAAACACTATTGCACAAGAAGCTAAGGCTAATTTTAGTATTTTACGTGGAGAGTTAGGACGAATTAAGCACATGCCATTTGGTCAATTATTAATTGAGTTTAATGGTGATGAACAAAGTTTAGCCCTAGCATGTCAAGTAATGCAACGTATGCAAGTACATTATGAGATTATTTCTTAAATTATTCTTAAGGTAACTATTTTTTATGAGTTTAGCATTAATCAATGATCTAATGACTAATATTGACTGGAGTGAAATCAATCAAGCTAGTGTAGATACTCTATTTATGTTGGGAATTGCAGTATTGTTTAGTACTCTAATTGGTATTCCTGTTGGGCTGATTTTATTTTTAACTAATCGAGGTGGTCTATTAGCTAATAAATGGATCTATAGTATACTTTCCTTAGTCGTTAATATTTTACGCTCTATTCCTTTTATTATTTTACTAATCATCATGATACCAACTACTACTATGCTGGTTGGTACTTCACTAGGTGCCAAAGGAACAATTCCACCATTAGTCGTTGGCGCATTTCCATTTTTTGCACGATTAGTAGAAAATTCTTTACAAGAAATTGATAAAGGAATTTTTCAAATGGCAGAATCATGTGGCGCAAAAATTTGGCAAATTGTCTATTACATTTTACTACCTGAACTATTACCTAGCTTAATTGCTAGTATTACAGTTACCGCAATTGCTTTAGTTTCATATACAGCTATGGCAGGAACAGTTGGTGGTGGTGGCTTAGGTGATTTAGCTATTCGTTATGGCTATCAACGTTTTCAAACCGATGTAATGTTGATTACTGTAGGCTTAATGGTAATTTTAGTTCAGCTAATTCAAATAATTGGCGATAGTTTAGTGAAATGGATTCGTAAACGATGATTAGTATTTTGCATGGCAAATTAATTGATTTGGCTACGCCACAAATCACTCTAATGTGTAATGGTGTTGGTTATGAACTTGACTTACCCATGTCACATCTGGCACAATTACCCCCTCTAGGTAGTGATATTCAGCTATATACTCATTTAGTAGTCCGTGAAGATGCGCACCTATTATTTGGTTTTATAACAAAGACTGAACGTGATTGCTTTCGTCAATTATTAAAAGTCTCAGGTATTGGTGCACGAATTGCATTAGCCTTATTAACTACTATGAATAGTGAACAATTATATCTAGCCATTGAACAAGGCGATTTAACTAGCTTAATTGCCACCCCTGGAGTAGGTAAAAAAATGGCAGAACGCATGGTTTTAGAGCTCAAAGGTAAATTAATTGCGCCATTAGTAACTAATCGCAATATTGATTTAGTTGATGCAACTATAGCTTCACACAATATCAAACGCGATTTAAATTTTGCTTTAGAAAGTCTTGGCTACAATAGTAAACAAATTCATAGTGTATTACAACAACTTACTGATTTAACCGATCTAAATCAAAGCATTAAACAAGCCTTAAAGCTATTGACTAAACACTAATTTTGTCTTCGTAGTTAAATGGATATAACGGCCCCCTCCTAAGGGGCAGTTACAGGTTCGATTCCTGTCGAGGATACCACTTCAATTATTATAAGAACTCTAGCCCATGCTGAATATTCAAACTAATCTTAATTTACAAGCATTTAATAGCCTTCATTTACAATCAACTACAGCTAACTACTGTCGTTTAACTAGTTTAGAACAATTAACAGTATTGCGCAAACAATTACCTAAATTTGCTAAATTTATGATTTTAGGTGGAGGAAGCAATATAATTCTACCCGAATTTTATACAGGGCTAGTTATTCACAACCAGTTATATGGTCGACAAATAGATTATCAAGATAGGCAATATATAACGATAACTGCAGGTGCTGGAGAAAACTGGGATGACTTTATTAGCTATTGTTTAGCTAATGGTGCTTATGGTTTAGAAAACCTAAGTTTAATTCCAGGCAGTGTGGGAGCATCACCAATTCAAAATATTGGTGCTTATGGTGTAGAAGTAAAAGATTTTATTCAAAAAGTTGCTGTTTATGATTGGCATACTGGTGAACATTTACAATTAACTAATCAACAATGTCAGTTTAGTTATCGTAATAGTTATTTAAAAAATAATTCACGCTATTTAGTAACTGCGGTAACTTTCCGCCTAACTAAACAAGCTAATTTAATTACTAATTATGCCGATATAGCCGAACAATTAGCGATTAAGTCAGTTACACCAACGCCACAAGACCTTCGACAAGTTATTATCGCAACTCGTCAAGCTAAACTTCCAGATCCTCAACAGTTAGGCAATGCAGGGAGTTTTTTCCATAATCCAATTATTGAACAAACAATTGTTAAAAAATTACAATTAAGTTATCCTAATTTACCAGTTTACCCTATTGAAAATTCATCATTGAGCAAAATTTCTGCAGGTTGGTTAATCGACAATTTAGGACTTAAAGGTTATCGTCATGCTGATTTAGCTATATATGCAAAACAAGCCTTGGTCATCGTAAATTATGCTAATTCAACGCAAACTGAATTATTAAAATTTGCCCAATATATTCAAGAGCAAGTATTACAACAATATGGCATAGACTTAAATATTGAACCAATTATTATCACTTAAACTATTCCCCAAACACAGTAAAACCTCGCTGGTAAATGGCGAGGTTTTAATCAATTAATTTTTTTCACTATCAATTAATGCACCAATTTTACCATCAACAAAAATTAAATTAACCCGTTGTTGGCTATTAGCTTGTGCTATATTTTGCACTAACTGTCCATCAACAGTTTGCACCATGGTATAACCACGAGCTAAAATATTATGTGGATTAAGTAAATTTAAATTATGTTGAGCATTGGTTAATTTATCATGCTTAGCTTGAATTAGTTTAGTTAATGCTTGATGTAAGCGTAAAGAATATTGCTCCAGTTCTTGATGTTTCTCATGTGTTGCTGGTTTTAAACGAGTTAAATTATGATTTAAATTAATTAAGCGCTCCTGCTTAAACTGAATAAATTTAGCCAAAGCATAATTCAACCGCTGATAATTTTGTTTAATCAGTTGACTTTTAGCACCTAATTGGGGCTTTAGACGCACTAAATTAGCTTGGCAACTAACTAAATAATTTTGGCGCAGAGCTAAATATTTGTGAATTGATTGGTCTAGTTGCAATAGTTTTTGCTGTAACTGCTGTTTTTGTAAAGCTAATTTATTAACGGGATTTAACAATTTTAAATTAGCTTGAGCCAAATCTAAACGCTGTTGACGATCTTGATAATAACGCATAAAGACATGATTTAACCGTCCTGCTAAACTATTTACCATAGCTAACCACTCTTGATTGCTTTTAACCACTAATTCAGCAGCCGCGGTAGGTGTAGCAGCTCGTAAATCAGCAACAAAATCAATAATCGTGGTATCCGTTTCGTGTCCAACGGCACTAATAATCGGTAATTGACTATTAAATACTTCTCGAGCTAATCCCTCTTCATTAAAGCACCATAAATCCTCCATACTCCCACCACCACGACAGACAATCAATACATCAACTTCATTACGTGCATTAGCGGTACGAATTGCTTTAATTAATTGCATACTGGCATCATTACCCTGTACTGCGCTATGATAAATCACTAATGGAATACTCGGCATCCGTCGACGTAAGGTAGTAACCACATCGCGAATTACTGAACCTTCTTTTGAAGTAATTACACCAATTCGACGCGGAAATACGGGTAGAGGTTTTTTATATCGAGGATCAAATAAACCTTCAGCTTTTAATTTGGCACCTAATCGAGAATATGCTTCCCATAAAGCACCCAAACCAACTTTACGCACCCTTTCAATATTAATTTGATATGTACCATTTTGCACATAAATGGTAACTTGACCACGAACTTCAATTTGTATACCATTACTTAAAGGAAAATCAAGTTGCGCAACACGATTAGCAAACATAACACAAGCTATTTTACCTGTGGGATCTTTTAAATCAAAGTAAAGATGGCTATAATTACGTAGACCAGAAATTTCACCCTTAATCCACACGATTGGTAATTGATTTTCTAAAGTTTTTTTAGCTAGATTATTTAATTGCGAGACCGTTATAATTTCTTCACTAGACATAAATTTAATTCCTCACTGATAAGAGAAAGTAGCTTAATTTTAAGCTACTTTTAATTTTATACCCCAATTTTTAACTGCGTTGTTGTAAATAATATTCAATTAATTGTTGAGTTGAGCCATCATGTTGTGAGCTTTGTCCTGCTTGAATATCACTTAAGACAGTTTTAGCCAATTGTTTACCTAATTCAACTCCCATCTGATCAAATGAGTTAACATCCCATAACACACCTTGAACAAATGTTTTATGTTCATATAAGGCAATTAATTGACCTAAATAATATGGACTAATTTCAGGTAATATTAACATATTCGTTGGACGATTACCTGTAAATACCTTATGTTTAGCTATTTCATCAGCTTGTGGTTCAGCAATACCTTGAGCTAATAATTCCGCCTTAGCTAGTGCATGAGTTTTACCACACATGAACGCCTCGGCTTGAGCAATTGCGTTAGACCATAAAATATCATTATGTTTAGAATTACTAAATTTATCTGAACTAGCAATAATAATATCCATGGGAATAACTTGACTACCTTGATGCAATAGTTGATAATATGCATGTTGACCATTAATCCCACTATCCCCCCATACTACAGGGCAGGTAGCATAGGCAATTTTATTACCTGATTTATTAACTGATTTACCATTACTTTCCATTTCTAATTGTTGAATATACGCAGGAAAACGAGTTAACCGTGTATTATAAGGCGAAATGATTAAACTATGATAATTATAAAAATTATTATACCAAAAACCAATTAAAGCCAAAATTACTGGTAAATTATTACTAAACTCAGTAGTCGCAAAATGCTGATCCATTGCATTAGCACCAGCTAATAATTGCGTAAAATTGTCATAACCGATATATAACGCAATACTTAAACCAATAGCAGACCATAAGCTATAGCGACCGCCAACAAAATCCCAAAAAGCAAACATATTTTCGGGAGCGATCCCAAATTGTTGCACTGCTTGAGTATTTGTCGATAATGCGATAAAATGTTGAGCAATAGCTGCTTCATTGTGTTGCGTGTGTGCTAAAAACCATTGGCGAACACTATGTGCGTTAGTCATAGTTTCTTGAGTAGTAAACGTTTTTGAGGCAATAACAAATATACTAGTTTCAGGATCAATTTCAGCTAAAATATCATTCAACATATAAGCATCAACACTAGAAATAAAATGAATATTCATTCCCGCAATTTCATATGGTTTTAAAGCTTGAGTTACTAATACAGGACCCAAATCTGAACCACCAATTCCAATATTTACAATGGTAGTAATTTTTTTACCTGTATAACCTAAATGTTTACCTTGGTGAATATTTTCACAAAATTGGCGCATCTGCTGTTTAACTGCATTAATTTCAAGCATAATATTCTGACCATCAACAATAATGCTCTCCTGATTACTGCGTAATGCCGTGTGTAATACTGCACGATTTTCAGTATTATTAATTTTAGCTCCACTAAACATTGCATTAATTTTTGAGCTCAAATCACGCTGTTTAGCTAAGTCAAATAATAAAGCTAAAGTTTCAGCCGTTAGATTATTTTTTGAATAATCAAATAAAATGCCATTAGCCGTTAGACTAAATTGCTGTGCACGATGAGGGTTATCACGAAATAAATCTAATAATGATAATTGCGCAATTTCGGCTTGGTGATGCTTAAGTTGAGCAATATTAGCAAATGAACATTTTTCCATAGTATTACTTTCCTTGTTGTAAATCTATTTGTGTTAAACTAGGAACTTCCTGCTTGGTTTTAGCATTAATTCCTATTTGATAGACGCGCATAAAATAAGCATAGAATTGAGGGTTTTGCATTTTAAGTTGCTCAAATTTACTGCGCTGAGCTAAATCTGCTTGATTTTTAATTGCTTGTGCCTGAGTAAAATTGCTACTTATATCCGCAATAGTTGCTTGATTAGCTGGTGCCAAGTTTACGCTAGAACTAATTCCCATTAAATTGATTTGTACTAATTTTACGCCTGTTAGCTGGTCAACTTCGGCTAAATCATACCCACCCGTTAAATTAGCTACTAACGTTGATATATTGCTACTACTAGCTAAACTGGTCAATTTTGCTGTTAATCGATTTTGCCAAGATTGTAATAAATCTTGATTAGTATGCTTTGACAAATAATTAAGATATTGAACAGGATCAGTTACCTGCCAAGTTAAACTAAATTTAGCTAAACTATTATCAGGCAAGGTTATATTTACCATACTAACACGTTGATTAGTATAAACCAAAACTAATTTATTCCATAATGGAATTTTCCAATGTAAACCAGCTTGATATACAGTAGAGTGCTGATTATTATCAATGATTACCCCTACTTGACGCTGATCAACTACAAAAAACCCACTACCTAATCCAATAATTAAAACTAGTAAACTGATTAAAATTTTGCGGATCATCATCTTCCTTTATATTCACGTTCACGCACTACTTGTCGATTAACTGCTCTTAAATCAACTAACGAATTTGTAGTTGAAACCATTTGTTGGTCGACATCTTTGCGATATAAAAATTGCGATTCAGTTAAATTTAGCAATGCGTAATTTTGACTTTCTGGCATAGTCTTAGGAACTTGACTAAGCATTTTATAGTAAATTAACTGCTTAGTTAAACTTGGATTTTGCTGATAATTAGCTAATTCTTGATTAAAATCTGCCACTACCGCAGCGGTTTGCTGTTGTTTGTATTGAGCATATGCTTGGGCTTGAGCTAAAACTTGTTGAGCTAAACTTTGTGGTGTATTCTTACTATTTGCTTGAGTCGTCGTTAATTTGACACTCTCAACACTCTGTACACTAAGCTTAGTTAAAGAAAAACCATAATTAGCTAAAACAGGCATAGCTAATTGTTGAATATTATTTGCTAAAAGCGCATGATTTTGTGCTAAACTAGTAGCCAAAGTTTGCTTGGACAAATAATTCATAATCACACTAGCTAATAAAGCATTCATTTTGCTATTTAATGAACTAGTCTCTTGATAGTAATTACTAAAATAATATTGTGGATTAGTTAATCTAAATTGGGCAGCCACTGCTAAACTTAATTGCTGATTATCCTTAGACCATGCCATTAAACTAGGTGTTGTATCACTAGTTGTAGCATTGGTAACTTTAATTTCTATATTATCTGCATCAAGGACAATAATATCACTAAATGGAAATGGCAAGGTCATCCCTAATGCTACACCTGATTTGATTTGTTTAAGCTGACCATTTAAACTAATTATTCCAAAACTATTAACGGGAATATAATAAATCCCCGTTAAACCCCATAAACAGACTAATAAAATTAACATTATTCCGGCAAATTTACCATCGCTTGGAATTTTTGGTGCAGGAGAAGGCTTATTATCTCGTTTACCCATTAATTTAGCTAAACGCCGATTTAAACGATCTAAACCTGATTCAGTTTTTCCATGGTTCATAAACTAAATCCTGTGGTGAAGTTTGATTATTAATAAATTCTAATTTTTCTATAATTGCTTGACGAAATAAGTCTAAGCCTAAATTGTGCTGTGCTGACAAATATACGGCTTGTGGTTCACCAATTTCATCATAAACGATATGAGGAACAACCTCAGCTAATAAATCAACTTTATTATACACAATTAATTGAGGAATTTTATCCGCTTCAATCTCGCTTAAGACTAAATTTACATCTTCAATTTGACGTTCTTTGGAACTACTAGCAAGATCAACAACATGAACCAATAAATTAGCATAGATACTCTCTTCTAAAGTAGCTCGAAAAGCTGCAACTAATTTATGTGGTAAATCACGAATAAAGCCAACCGTATCCGATAAAATTATTTCAACTTCAGGAGTTATAAATAATTTGCGTGATGTTGTTTGTAAAGTAGCAAATAAACGATTTTCCGCATAAACATTAGCTTTAGTTAAGCTATTAAATAAAGTAGATTTACCCGCATTAGTATAGCCTACAATTGACAACATTGGCAATTCGCTCTTTAGACGAGCTTTTCGCTGAGTATCACGCTGTTTCGCCGTCTGAGCCAAGCGAGATTTTAATTTAACCACTTTATCGGCAATCGCACGTTTATCTAACTCAATTTGTTTTTCACCCGAACCACTACGTAAACCAATTCCACCACGCTGACGCTCTAAATGCGTCCAACGACGAACTAAACGAGTAGCTAAATAAGATTGTTGAGCTAATTCAATTTGTAATATACCTTCATTGGAGGTAACCCGACTGGCAAAAATATCTAGAATTAACTGCGTTCGATCAATAATCCGAATTGCTAAGTCTTGATCTAAATTGCGTTCTTGCACAGGACTGATATTATGATTAAAAATTAAAACATCTGGAGTTAATTCAGCACATAAAGCTTTAATTTCAGCTACTTTACCAGAACCGACAAAAAAGCTGGGATCAGTTTTAGGTCGGTTCATCGTTATAACTTGTAATACTTGATAACCCGCAGATTCGACTAGAGCAATACCTTCTGCTACATCTTCATCAAAATAACTATTCCGATTAAGATTTACCGCAATAATTAGTGCCCGTAGTGGTTGGTTGTTATTTTCAATAGTTATCATTAATTACTTAGCTGCGTCAGAATCAAATGCATGATTATTAAAACTCCGTGAAGGTACAATTGTTGAAATAGCATGTTTGTAGATTAATTGATTAACCGTACTTTCGCTATCACGCAATACTACTACATATTGATCAA
>JBDLTW010000170.1:0-2590 GCA_039805605.1 Pseudomonadota bacterium | reverse complement strand
ATTTATTAGATGTTTTAGCTACTCCTGAACGGGTTAATAGTATTATCGGTGAAGAATTAAGCGCAATTAAGCAACAATTTGGTGATAAACGTCGTTCTGAGATTGAATTTGATTCAGCTGATATTAATATGGAAGACTTAATTAAGCCTAGAGATATGGTAGTTACCTTATCCAAAGAAGGTTATGTAAAAGTCCAAGCTTTAGAAGAGTATCGCACTCAACGCCGTGGCGGACGTGGTAAAACAGCTGCTTCAACTAAAGAAGATGATTTTATTCAAAATTTATTTGTTGCTCATACTCATGATTATGTGTTGTGTTTTTCAACTTTAGGGCGGATGTATTGGTTAAAAGTATATAATTTACCTGAAGGTAGTCGAACTACACGAGGGCGTCCTATTGTAAATCTATTACCGTTACAATTTGGTGAAAAAATTACTAATATTTTACCAATTAAAGAATTTACTCCTGATTTATTTATTTTTATGGCAACAGAACAAGGTGTAGTTAAGAAGACTGATTTAGCTGCTTTTGCTAAACCAAATAGCCGTGGAATTATTGCGATTAATCTAGATGAAGGTGATAGACTAGCAGGAGTTTCGTTAACTAATGGTCAACATGAAGTAATGCTATTTTCTAATGGTGGTAAGGCTGTACGCTTTAATGAAGGTGAAGTTAGAGCAATGGGGCGTCAAGCACGTGGGGTTAAAGGTATTAAATTAGGTAAAGATTGTCGAGTGGTTGCACTTTTAACCACTAATGATATTACCGCTAATGTATTAACTGCTACGGAAAATGGTTACGGTAAACGTACTACAGTTGAAGAATATCGTTTAGCTTCACGCGGTACCCAAGGTGTTAAAGCTATTGGCGAATCGGTGCGAAATGGTAAATTAGTTTCTGCTAAATTAGTTAATGATGATGATGAAATTATGTTAATTACTACTGGTGGTGTTTTAATTCGCACTAAAGTCAATAGTATTCGCGAAACTGGTCGTTCTGCTCAAGGTGTTAAGCTAATTGATCTGGGTGATGGTGAAAAATTAGTTGATTTGGAAAAAGTAATTGAAACGGAAGTAGTTGATGATAATTCCAATAATGAAGGTAATGAAATTGACAGTCTAATTTAAGTTAATTTCTCAAATTAAATAA
This sequence comes from Pseudomonadota bacterium, assembly GCA_039805605.1. Lineage (GTDB taxonomy): Bacteria > Pseudomonadota > Gammaproteobacteria > Burkholderiales > UBA11063 > Aquella. Next base: position 1,441 of record JBDLTW010000170.1, on the reverse strand, counting down.
AGCCAAACTCATCTTGATTGGCTTTATTTAACATTATGCCTTCTATATTGCTTTTGATTAAGCGGAAAAATTATTTCAATGTAGCAAACTTACTTACAGATAGTAAATCCTTGTCATTTAGGGATAAATTAATTGCTACTATTATTTAACATATTGTGATAAAGGTTTTTATTTATGGTTGAATTAGCTAAATCTTATTTACCTAAAGATATAGAGAGTAAATGGTATCCAATTTGGGAGAAAAATGGCTATTTTAAGCCGAATAACAATACTCAGGCACCGAGTTATTGTATCCAACTTCCGCCACCTAATGTAACAGGAACTTTGCATATGGGGCATGCATTCCAGCAAACAATTATGGATATATTAGTCCGTTATCATCGGATGAAAGGTTATAATACTTTATGGCAAGTGGGTACGGATCATGCAGGTATTGCAACACAAATAGTTGTTGAACGTCAGTTAGATGCTCAAGGGTTATCGCGCCATGATTTAGGTCGTGATGAGTTCGTTAAAAAAGTATGGCAATGGAAAGAATACTCAGGGAATACGATTACTAGCCAAATGCGTCGTTTAGGTACTTCATGTGATTGGAGTCGTGAACGTTTTACTATGGATAATGGTTTATCTCATGCTGTAGTGAAGGTATTTGTAGAATTATATAATCAAGGTTATATTTATCGTGGCAAACGTTTGGTAAATTGGGATATTAAATTACAAACAGCAGTTTCTGATCTTGAAGTAGTGTCAAGTGAGGAAAATGGTCATATGTGGTATATTCGTTATCCAGTGAAGGATAGTCAAGAATATTTGGTAGTAGCAACTACGCGCCCAGAAACTATGCTTGGTGATGTTGCTGTTGCAGTTAATCCTCAAGATGAACGTTATGCTCATTTAGTTGGTAAAAAATTAATTTTACCTTTAGTTGATCGAGAAATCCCTATTGTTGCGGATGATTATGTAGACCCTAATTTTGGTACTGGTTGTGTAAAAATTACTCCAGCACATGATTTTAATGATTATGAGTTAGGTAAGCGTCATAATTTAGAGATGATTAGTATTTTAAACTTAAATGGTATTATTAATGAGAATGCACCACAAATTTATCAAGGTTTAGAACGTTTTGAAGCGCGTAAAAAAATTGTTGCTGATCTTGAGATTACGGGTTTATTAGTGGATATTAAACCACATAAATTAATGGTACCTCGTGGTGATCGTACGAATGTAATTATTGAGCCAATGCTAACGGATCAATGGTTTATGGCGATGGATAAATTTGCTAAGCGTGGTTTAGAATTAGTTGATAATGGAACTATTCGTTTTGTCCCAGAAAACTGGAAAAAAACATATGACCAGTGGTTAACTAAAATTCAAGATTGGTGTATTTCGCGTCAATTATGGTGGGGGCATCGAATTCCCGCATATTATGATCAAAATGGTA
>JBDLTW010000169.1:0-8279 GCA_039805605.1 Pseudomonadota bacterium | reverse complement strand
AGTCATAAACATATTAAATAAGCCACCGATAAACAAAGTAGATACTAAATCTGGTGATAGATATAAGCCAAAACCCAACATTAATACAGGTAAGCGAAATTTACCAGTTCTTTTACCAATTATATCTACAATAAAGGTTATCGCTCCAACAATTACTCCTGTTATTAATAGACTCCAATCTTGAGAACTATGTAATACATTATTAGTAATCATCGCAATTGATGAAGCTTGTGGTGCATTCAAAGTTTGATTTGGATCTATTCCAGGATGAGGAACTACTCCTGCAATTCCATAAGCATTAAAGATTAAATTCATCATTAATGGTGCCAATAAAATACTACAAATTACCCCGATGAATAAAGAGAGCTGTTGCTTATATGGTGTTGCACCAATCATTTGTCCTGATTTATAATCTTGGATGTTTTCATTAGTAATTACAGCAGCAAAACCTATTGAACCAACTAATAAAATAATAATCCCCACAATTACTAAAAAATTATGTCCAACGTGTGCATTCGCTAGTGGTTTTAAGAATAAACTTAAAATAATCACAGCAATAAAATACAATCCAGATAAAGGCGAATTAGAAGAGCCTACCATTCCAACCATGTACCCAGCAACAGATGCAATTACAAAACCCAACACCAAGACAGTGAGCGATAACAATAAAGTATACATGATTGCCATATTAACAGAACATAAATTATACTTAATAAAGTAGCGAAAAGTAAATAGCCCTATACCAATAGTACACACTATAACTAACAGCATTAATTTTTTTATGTCTAAATCACGTTGACTATGATCAATGTGAGTAATATTTTGTAAGGCAATCATTGATTCACGCAAAGCTCGAATAATTGATTTAGACATAACTAAAATTGTAGCAACACCACCAAATAAGAATACGCCTATGCCAATTGGACGAACATAAGTTTTCCACGTAAAATAACTACTACCAATTAAATCATGACTATCGTGTAAACCATGACTCATAATAAAATAAGGTAAGAATACTCCCCAAGCTAAAATTAAGCCAACAAAACCTGCAATAGATCCAGAGCCAATTAAAAATCCTGCACCTAGAGCAGCTGGAGAAAAAGAAAAACCAAGACCAATTACTCCACCACCAGCAACTTGGATAAACTTCATATAACTAGATGCTAAAATTTGTAATCCATTTTGACAAAAACTAATTATTCCTGATATACTTATACCTGTTAAAATAGTTTTAAAACTAGACTTATCTTGGCTATCATTAGTTGCTAGTAACACCTTACCAATAGCTTTACCTTCAGGAAAAGGTAGACTAGGATCATCCAATAATACTTTACGTAGTAAAACAGAATATGCAATACCAATAAACCCACCGCAAACACCCATATAAACCGATTCCCAATAGTGAAAATCATTCCATACGCCTAAAATTAACAAAGCAGGAAAAACAAAAATAAACACTCCCGCTAATGCCTCACCTGAAGAAGCAATAGTTTGGGCAATATTATTTTCAAGAATTGAATATTTGCGAAATAAGCGTAAAATGCCTAAGGAAATTATTGAGGCAGGAATTGAAGCACTAATTGTCGTGCCAATTTTTAAACCCAAATACATATTTGCTCCACAAAGCAAAATAGCTAAAATAACCCCAATAATAACTGATTTAAGTGATAACTCTAATTTAGTTCCAGAATTATGCATGTAAAGACCCCCATGACAAAACTTAGTAAATTGTCAACCGAGTAAGTATCTTTGGCTAAGATACAATTACATAGGTAATTAATTTACTGCATTGATTAAATATATTTATTCTTTATTGTAAATTTTTACGTATCTACATTGACCTCCACAACGCCCTAAATGGCGAAGATTCCTAGTTCAACGTTCCATATAGTTGATTGTATTATTACATTTAACCTCAATAGAGGAAACTCCCTAGGCGTTAATTTCCGCTAGTCCAGCGATATGTATATTTATGGTTGCATTTATATCACGGTCATGTGTTGAACCGCAATAACAAGTCCATTTTCTAATATGCAACGCTTTATTGCCTATTACTGCTCCACAACTAGAACAGATCTGAATGTTTGGGATACCAAGGAGAGATTTTGGCTATAGTTCTACGACTTTGCCTTATACTCTAATCGGCGTATAAATTCACTCCAACTAGCATCATTGGATATTGCTTTAGATATAAGAGAATATTCTTTATTACGCCAATCAGGTAGATAGTAAGTTCTACGTTTTATCACAAAATGTCTGTAATTTAATTTTCATCATTACGTAAATTACTTAACAATCGTTTTGGGTGTAAAACTAATTGACCTTTTGCTAGAGCAAAATAGCCAACCCCTAAAAATTGTCCAGCATAATAAAGGCGCAATAATTGCTCAAGTTGATAATTAGCTGGCAAGTTTGTCATCGCTACTAAATTGCCATATTGCAAAACGGCAAATTGTTGTTGATTAAGCTCAAATGGTGCTAATTCACTAACTAGTAGATCTGGGGCAAAAATATTAATTTGCTCATTGGATAAATTAGTTAATTGCTCTAATGAATAAGCTTGAGTTAGATCAAATTGATTTGTTTTAGTCCGTCGTAATGCAATTAACGAAGCACCACAACCTAAATAACTACCAATATCTTCAGCTAAAGTGCGAATATAGGTTCCTTTACTCACTGCAGAGCGAAACGTAATTTGCTCTAGTTGTGGATTATATGCTAATAACTCTAATTGTTTAATCGTAACTTGGCGTGATGGTCGTTCAATGATAATGCCTTCACGTGCATATTCGTATAATGGACGTCCTTGGTATTTTAAGGCTGAGTACATTGGTGGCGTTTGGGTAATTAGACCTTCAAATTTAACTAATGCTTGTTCAATTTGACCTAGATTAGTCGCAACTGGATTAGTCGCAACTAAATTACCTTCACTATCACCACTATCGGTAACTATTCCTAATTGTGCTGTTGCAATATACTCTTTGTCTCCATCAAGTAAAAATGAAGCAAATTTCGTCGCCTGACCTAAACAAATTGGTAATAAGCCAGTAGCTAAAGGATCTAAAGTTCCAGTGTGACCAACTTTAGCTATTTTTAAAATTCGTTTTACTTTTTGAATTGCTTGATTACTCGATAGTCCCAATGGTTTATCCAATAACAAAACACCATCAATTGATTTATTCATTCACTGTCTCATCTAAATTAACCACTTCTTCAGGTAAATCAGCCACAGCTTTACCAATTAAACTTAAAATATGAGATCCTCGCTCTAAAGCTTCATCAAAAATAAAACGTAATTGAGGAACAGTGTAAGTAGTCAAGCCTTTTGATAGCTCAGAGCGAATAAACCCTTTAGCACGTTCTAAAGCTTTAGCAATTTCAGGTTGTTGATCTTTTTCTAATACTGAATAATAAATTTTCGCTAATGAATAATCATGGGTAACCTCAACTTCATTTACCGTAACCCAATTAATTCGTGGATCTTTAACTTTGCTACGTAAAATTGACATAATATCTTTATGAATTTGGTCGGCCATCCGCGTACCACGATTAGTATTTTTTTTCATGTGTTCTTAACCTTATAAAACAAATCCTGCACTAAGGCAGGACAGTAAATTATGAATAACTACAGCTAAGTAGCCTAAATCATGCCTTTGGGACTAGATTTTTAGCTCATTTTGAATAATCATCAAAAACTGTAGAATTAATATCATTTTTATAAACTACGTTGAACCTCAGCAATCTCAAAAGCTTCAACAATATCATTTTCTTTGATATCATTATAATCTTTAATTGATAAACCACATTCATAACCAGATTTTACTTCTTTTACATCATCTTTAAAGCGACGTAGTCCACTTAATTCACCCGTATGAATTACCATACTATCACGGATAATTCTAATTCGTGAATTACGTTTAACTATACCATCTAAAACCATACAACCAGCAATTGCAGATTTATTGATCATAAATACTTGACGAATTTGAATATTACCTGTAATAACTTCACGTTTTTCTGGTGATAGTAAACCAGATAAAGCCGCTTTAATATCATCAATAATCTCATAAATAATATTGTAATAACGAATTTCAATATTATTGCTTTCCGCTAATTTTTTGGCATTATTATCGGCACGAGTATTAAAACCCATTACAATTGCATTGGAAGCAATTGCCAAATTAATATCTGACTCATTAATTCCACCAACAGCTGCATGTACTACTTGCACCTGTACTTCTTCATTTGATAAACGTTGAAGAGAATGAGTTAAGGCTTCATATGAACCTTGGACATCAGATTTAATGATTATATTTAAATTTTTTACTTCTTGACCACTACCAGCAGCAAATAAATTATCTAATTTAGCTGCCTGTTGACGTAATAAACGCTCTTGTTTAATTTTTTCTTCGCGGAAAGTCGCAATTTCTCGAGCTTTACGTTCATCTTTAACTACAATTAAATCATCACCTGCACTTGGAACTTCAGCTAAACCTAAAATTTCTACAGGAATAGATGGTCCAGCTAAATCAACTGGTTTACCTCGTTCATCAATCATCGCACGTACTTTACCATAACTGGTACCAGCTAAAACAATATCACCTTTACGTAATGTTCCCGATTGAACCAATACGGTTACAACTGAACCACGTCCTTTATCAAGTTTAGACTCAATAACTACAGCTTTGGCAGGTGCATCAACTTGAGCTTTTAATTCTAAAACTTCGGCCTGTAATAAAACCGCCTGTAATAAATCATCAATACCTATACCAGTTTTAGCTGAAACAGGCACACACATTACATCGCCACCCCAATCTTCAGCAACAATTTCATGAACCGTTAATTCTTGTTTAAGTTTATCAGGATTAGCACCCTGTTTATCCATTTTATTCATAGCTACAACAATAGGTACTCCAGCAGCTTTGGAATGATTAATTGCCTCAATAGTTTGTGGCATAATACCATCATCAGCAGCTACAACTAAAATTACAATATCAGTTAATTTAGCACCACGAGCACGTAAAGCAGTGAATGCTTCATGACCTGGAGTATCTAAAAATGTTACCATACCACCATTATCAGTTTCAACATGATAAGCACCAATGTGTTGAGTAATACCACCCGCTTCACCAGCGGCAACTTTTGCCTTACGAATATAATCTAATAGCGAAGTTTTTCCATGGTCAACGTGTCCCATTACCGTAACGACAGGAGCTCGTGATTTTAACTCACTTTGACTATGTTCGACTACATCATCTAAGAAACTCTCAGGATCATTAGCTTCAGCGGCTATTGGCGTATGTCCCAACTCTTCAACAACCAACATTGCAGTATCCTGATCTATTGATTGATTAATCGTTACCATCATACCCATTTTCATCAAGCTTTTAACTACTTCAGAAGCCTTAACCGACATTTTATGTGCTAAATCAGCAACTGTAATTGCTTCAGGAATAGCTATCTCCAAAGTTTGTTGCTTAACAGGTTTTTGAAATTCCTGAATTTTTGGCGCTTTATAACTTTGTTTTGATTTAGCCTCAGATTTTTTATGTGACTTATTATTATGTTGCGGTGATTTAACTGGTTCTTCATCAATAACTTGAACAATATCCACCAGTTCATTGTCTAAAACAACATCTTCCAAGCTTGAATCAGCTTTGCCTATAACTTTCATTTTACTAACTTTCTTATTAACCTTTGCAACTGGCGCAGATTTATTAATTTTACGCAAGTCGTCATCAGAATTTAACTCAACTTTATTTATAGTACTAACTACAGGTGAATTAATTTCTTCAACCTGATTAGTTAGTATCTCAGAAGCAATTTGCTCCCCTACAATATCTTGAGTTACAACTAATTGTTCTGTATGTTCATCTTCTACAATAATTTCTTCATTATTCATAAAATTTTTATGCATAATTTTTTTGCGTTTAATTTCAACTTTTATTGCAGAATCAATATCAGAATGATTACCATCTTGGTTATTAATTTCCTTAGCTGGTAATTCTTTCTTTTTACCTAAAGACAATTTTTTCGATTGATTTTGTGAACTATTTAAAAATTTAATCAATTGTTGTTTATCTAATTCGGATAATTCATCAGTTAATTTTTTTTTAATCCCTGCTTGAGCTAATTTATTTAATAATTCTTGTTGCGAAATATTTAGCTCAAGAGCAAACTCTTTAATTGTCATTTTAATTTTCCTTACTCTTGAAAATAACCACAGACATCACGAGCTTTTAGAATAAGTTTATTAGCCATTTCAGCATCAATACTAATCATGTCCATTAACTCATCACCTGAAAGTTCAGCAAAATCTGTAATTGAAGTAATTTTATGTTCAACTAACTGTAGTAATATTTCTTGTGAAAATTTTACTACATTAGCTAAATCTTTCGCTAATTTATCCATTTCATCTTTATGTAAAATGTTTTTAGATAATAATTTATTCCGAGCTCGTTCTTGTAATTCTTTAGCAACATCAGTATCAAAGTCTTCAATTACCAATAAATCAGCAACTTCAACATAGGCAACTTCTTCTAATGAGGTAAAACCATTATCTACTAATAATTCAGCAATTTCTGCCTCTACACCTAAATCTTCACCAAACATCTCGACCAAATGTTGACGTTCATTATGTTTACGATTACTTGCCTCCGTCTTACCTAAAATATTAATCGTACAACCAGTTAAGCGCGTAGCTAAACGAACATTAATACCTTCTGGACCAATTGCTGAACCTAATTTGTCATCATCAACAATCACATCAACCGAGCGCTTTTCTTCATCGACAACTACACTACTAATTTCCGCAGGAGCTAAAGCATTCAAAACAAATTGCGCTAGATCACTGCTATACTCAAGTACATCAACTTTTTCACCAAATAATTCTTTAGTTACACTATCAATTCGTTGATTTCTAAAACCAATTACCGCTCCTTTTACGTCTAAGCGACTATCATGGGAAATTACTGCAACTTTAGCTCTAATCCCAGCTTCTCGAACAATTGCCTTAATTTCAATTCTTTTATTTGCTATTTCAGGAACGTTATTTTCAAGCAACTTAGCTAAAAAATCACTACTTGCTCGAGAAATACTTAAACGACCATTTTTTACCACTGGATTAGCTTTGTCAAAAAATCCTTTAATTGGGTCACCTGGTTTTAAAACCTCTTTGGCAATTAAATCTCCGCGCATAATAATTGCCTCAATTTTGCCACAATCAACCACAACATTGCCACGTTCAAATTTACGTACTTTACCAACAATGATACCATTATTACGTGATAAATATTCATTTAAAACCTGATCTCGCTCAGCATCTTTAATTTTTTGAGCAATAATATTACGTGCTGTTTGAGCTGAAACACGACCTAAATCAATGTTTTCTAGCTCTTCTTCGATAATATCACCAACGTTTAAATTAGTTCCGTAACGTTCAGGATCAGCTTGAACATCAGATAAAGATAATTCTTTATCATCATCATAAAAATCAATATCAGTAACTACATTCCATTTACGGATAGTTTTATATTTACCACTATGCCGATCAATTTTAACTTCTATTTCAGGTGTTTCATCTTCAAATCCTCGCTTTGTCGCAAAAGCCAAAGCTTTTTCTAAACTATCAAAAACCACTTCTTTATCTAAATTTTTCTCTTTAGCTAGGACTTCAACTAGCTGTAAAATTTCTCTACTCATCTATTTATACCTCTATTATTGAATTAATTTTATCTTTTAAGCTATTTTTTAGTTGGTGTTTTTTTAGGTTCAAAAATTAAACGTCCACGACTTATATCACTAAAATTAACCTTAAATATTTGTTGATTATCCAATTCTAAACTAATCAACTCACCTTCTACACCAATAATATGCCCTTGAAAAACTTTTTGATTGTCAAATAATTCATAAGTTTTTATTTTAGCTAAACGACCATTGAAACGTTGATAATCTTGAATTTTTTTTAATGGACGCTCTAAACCTGGAGATGAAATTTCTAAACGATTATAATCAACTTCTTCAACTAAAAAAACCCTACTTAAATGATTAGATACCTCAGCACAATCTTCTACACTAACTCCATTCTCTTTATCAATAAATACCCGTATAATTTTTGCAGGAGTAATTTCTACATCAACTAATTCAAATCCTAGTCCAGGTATTGTTTGATCTAATATATCTTGTAATTTCATGTTTTACCTATTTTATCTAACAAAAAAGTGAGCCTGAAAAGGCTCACCAATTAATATAATACAGTGTTAATTATAGCACATTTTACT
>JBDLTW010000168.1:0-2648 GCA_039805605.1 Pseudomonadota bacterium | reverse complement strand
AAATCCAAACGCAAAAGTTATTTTACCTGATTTAAATTCTACTTGTTCATTGGTTACCATGACGGATATTCAACGTTTAAAACAATGGCGAGAGCAACACGCCGATTATGTACATGTTGCATATATCAATTCTTCTGCTGAACACAAAGCTTTAGCTGACTGGATTGTAACTTCGCGCAATGTTGATGATATAATTGCGCATCTTTACCAACAAGGTAAAAAAGTTATTTATTCTCCAGATCGTAATATGGGGGCTTATTTAAATTTTGAATATGGTTATGATATGCCATTATGGGAAGCTGTTTGTGAAGTTCATGATAAATTTAATCAACAGGCTTTAGAAGAAGCATACGCCAGTACCAGTGAAAAAAAATATTTAATAGCACATCCAGAAAGTCCACTACCAGTATTAAAATTAGCTGATTATATTGGTTCAACCAGTCAAATGCTAAATTGGGTGACTGATTTTAGTGGTGAACCATCATCTAGTGTAATTTTTGTGGCAACGGAAGATGGTATTTTATATAATATGAAAAAATCTCGCCCAGATCTAGATTTGCGTCAGGCTCCAATTTATGCTGGATGCCAATGTAATTCATGTCCTTATATGAAGTTAAATAGTGTTGAAGCAATTCGCTTAGCTCAACAAGGTAAAGGTGGCATAGAAATAGATTATTTAACAGCAGAATTAATGGAACAAGCAAGACTTCCTATAGAACGGATGCTTGAATTTAGTCAACGGTACTATACTAAATAGGAATTATATAATGCGCATACTTTTAACGAATGATGATGGTTATAATGCACTGGGAATTAAGGCAGTATTTGCTAGTTTAGTTCATGCAGGTCATGATGTAATTATGATAGCACCAGAGCGTAATTCAAGCGGAGCGGGACAATCTATTGCAATCTATCATTCAATAGCAATTTCGCAAGTTGAAGATAAAATTTATTATGTGACGAGTTCTCCTGCCGATAGTGTGCGCTTGGGATTACAGGCTGTATATGTTACTCCAGATAATTATCCTGATTTAGTTATTTCAGGAATTAATTTAGGTGAAAATATTGCTGAAGATGTGTTATATTCAGGTACGGTTGGTGCGGCTCGTGAAGGTACTTTACATGGTATTCCAAGTCTAGCCATTTCTACTAATGGTGTGGGGAATCTAGATGGTGAATACCTTCATCTTGATTCAGCTTCTCGTATTGTGGTTGAATTAGTTGATAAAATTGAACAGAACTTGCGATTTTTACCACGTAATTTTTTGTGGAATGTTAATATCCCTAATCAGCCATATGATCGAATTGATGGTTATGAGACAACTAAGTTAGGATTGCGCCCATTACATCAACCATTAATTGAGCAAACAACTCCTCGTGGACATAAAATTTATTGGCAAGGGTATTCAAGTTTACCAGATGAATTTGAGCTAGGAACTGATTTACAGGTATTTTATCAACAGAAAAAAGTTTCAATTACACCACTTGAAATACTACCGACTAATTATGAACATATGCCGATTGTAGATGCATTAATTGGATAATAAATGATTATGAAATATATACGTTTAGGCTTAGTTTGTTTTTGTTTATGTTCTTGTTCTATGGTTAGAACTACTCCTGCACCAATTGTTCAAGTAACGCGTCCATCTCAAACTATTAATAATTCTGGATCATTAAATTCAGGATCATCTGCTCACTATTCTAATCATTCTGATCAACCATTAAATAATAGTGATATTAAAATCAATAAGTTAGATTCACAACAGGATGATGGTGTTGTGATTGATTCTGTAAATTCAGATAAGCAACAAATAAGTAAGAATCAAGTTTTGGCAAATAAGACTAAAGAGAGTAATCTTGTAGTAATTGACCAAGTGGCGTGGTTGCCACCAATTACTCACGCTAAAATTGTTCAACAATATTCAAACTTGATCAAGGGGGTTGATGTTAGTGGTAAGGATGGACAATCTATTTTAGCTGCACGAGATGGTGTTGTGGTATATGCTGGTCATGGTTTAAAAGGGTATGGTAACTTAATTATTCTTAAGCATGAAAATAATTATTTAACAGCATACTCACACAATAAATTAAATTTAGTTAAAGAGCATACTAAAGTTAAACAAGGGCAAAAAATTGCAGAATTGGGTAAAACAGATAGTGATAAACCTATTTTACATTTTGAGCTTCGTAAAGATGGTAAACCAATTAATCCTACAGCATTATTTAATTAAGCATAATATAAACATTTTTTATTGATAAATAAGGAAAATAATGATATATCAACGTAGAAAAACTCTTAATTGCCAAGTTGGAAAAGTATGGGTAGGTAGTGATTATCCCATTGTGGTGCAATCTATGACTAATACTGATACTGAAGATGCTTTGGCCACAGCTATCCAAGTTGCAGAGTTAGCTCGTGCTGGTTCTGAAATTGTCCGCATTACGGTTAACACATTAGAAGCAGGTAAAAAAGTTAAAGAAATTAAACAACGTTTGGCAGACTTAGGTATAAATGTGCCATTGGTTGGTGATTTTCATTTTAATGGTCATAAAATTTTAGCAACAAGTAAAGAATGTGCACTGGCTTTAGATAAATATCGTATTAATCCAGGGAATGTTGGCAAGGGTAGTAAAAAAGATGAACA
>JBDLTW010000167.1:0-3696 GCA_039805605.1 Pseudomonadota bacterium | reverse complement strand
AACCAGCCCAAAGATTTTACCAAAAACCATTAAAGCTAGAATAATCATAATTGGATTAAGCCCAATTCTACCTCCAACTAAAAATGGTGTAACCAAACCGCCTTCTAGCATATGCCCAACTGCAAATACACTAAAGATTGCTAGTAAATTACTAGTATCGCTAAATTGTGATAAACCAATAGTTAAGGCAAAAATTAGTCCCGAAAGAATACCTAGGTAGGGGATAAAAACTAGCATACCTGTAATTATACCAATTGCTGTAGCTGAAGGTAAACCAACAACATTTAAGCCAATAGTATAGTAACTAGCCATAATTAACATGACTGAAAATTGACCACGTAGATATGAGGATAACATAATATCAACATCACGAAATAGGCGATGCATTACATTGACAAAAGATCGCGGAATTAAATCATCAATAAAATCTAAAATATTATGCCAATTTAAAATTGAATAAAATAAAGCAAATGGAATTAAGATTATATAAACAATAATTTCAATGAGGATTAAGCTATTTTTTGCAATATGTGAAAATAGACCAAAATTATTTGCTATATGCGCTTGATTATCAACGATTATGTTTTTTAAATTATTAAGATCAATAGTTAAATGTGTACCTAATTGCAAATTAAGTTTAGATAATAAATTAGTATTGATGGTAGCAATTATTTGTGGTAATTTGTCAAAAACTATTTTAAATTGTTCAATTAATACGGGTAGTAAATAAATTGGAATAGCAACAAAAATAAACAAGACGATTAGCGCAAAACTTAGCGCACTAAATTTTCGCCTAACTCGACATTTTACCTCTAAGATATCAACTAATGGGTTTAAAATATAGGCTAAAATCAAGGCAGTAATAAATGGAATAAGAATTTTTCCAACTAATACAACTAAAGCAAAGGTAATAATTGTAATTAACAGAAAAGAAAAAATTGGTTTTAGCTTAATGAGCTGTTGTTGCATAGTGAAATCCATATAACATAAATAATTGATAAATTATGAAGCCAAGTAACGACTTGCTTTTTAGTTATTGTAGCATACTTATTTTATTCAATCAACTTTAATTAATTTTAGTTTGGCATTCAATTCTTCTAAATACAAATACGGCACAGAGTACTAAGATGCCACCAATTATTTGTTGAAAATGTAAATACTCTTTAAACAGAATTAAGCCATAAATAGCAGCTAATACGGGTTGCAATAATAACAAGCATGAGGACAATTGTAATGATACTCGTTTTAATCCTTGAGCCAACATAAATTGCCCAAAAATTTGTCCACAAATAGCAATAATAATTACATCAGCCCATCCCCACCAAGTACTAGGTAATAATTGTTCTTGATGCCAGTAGCCACAAATAAGATTAACGATTGCACAATATAAACTAACTTTTATCATATATTTATTCATTGCAACTCCATTATCTGCACTAATTTTAGTTGTTACAATGAATATAGCATAAAATAGAGCAGCAATAAATGCTAAAATATTACCAAAACCATGATGAGTAGCTAAATTACCATCATGTTTAGCTAAAACCAAGCAATATAATCCACTAATAGCTAAAGCAAAGGGAATAAGTACCTTAGGCGTGGTTTTTTCTTTAAAATAAAATATACTTAATGGAAAGATAATTAAAGGAGTTAAATTGACAATTAAATTAGTTTCTGCCATGCTGGTATACATGAATGATAAATTATATAATGATATATCTAAACCTAATGCTATACCTGCAATTAACGTTAAAATATTTTGTTTATTAGTACTAATTTTACAGGAAATAGGGTTATTACTTGTCGAGGTTAAATGTTGAATTAAGTACAATAATGGAATGGCAAATAGGCAACGATAAAATCCTGTGATCATTGGTCCGACTTCGCTTTTGTGTACAAAAATTCCATTGGCAGCTAGAGCCGCAATTGCAATTAAAATAGTTAAGATGGGGTGTTTTTTAAACATATACTATCCAAATCTAAAGTTAAAAAAGTATCACTAACCGTTTGAGCATAATTGGTAAAATCCCCCATCCATGCGCTAGTTTTAGTAAATTCATCAATAAAGCTTTGTTTGTCATGGTTTTCAATTTTATCAAGCCACAATGAAAGCCAGTTGCTAAACTCACGAATTAGTTGAATACGTTGAGGATCTGCCATAATAATATCAGCATATAAAATTGGGTCTTGATCAAAAATTCTACCGAGTAAAAGTAGTTTGGTTAAATAAATTGGACTAGCAATTTCAATTAATTGATCGGGGGCTTGTTGTTTATGGTGTAAAAAACTACCTAGACAAAAGGTTAAGCAATGCTCAATTCCTTGAATAAAATTCATTGCTTGATCATGTGCGGGTGCTTCCATGGCTTTTAAAGAGAACTGTAGTTCAGCTAATGAATCAAGTAGCCACTGATAATCAGTTTGATCTCGTCCATGACAATAGACAATAACTTGCTGTTGTGGTGAATTAATAGTTGGTCCAAACATCGGGTGTAAACCAACTATTGGCCCTGTATGTGATTGCAACATTTGATTTAAAGGAACGTTTTTTATACTAGTAAAATCAGCTAAAACCGTATCTGATTGAAGATACGGTGCAATACGTAAAATAGTTGCAACGGTATAATGGATTGGTACGCTGACAATTACGGCATCACTTTGTTCAATTAATGCGGGTATTTTTTGCCAATCTTGAGAACCAACACAATGTATTATAAAACCTAATTGTTGCCATAATCGAGCAAATAATTGCCCCATCTGCCCAGTTCCACCAATAATAGTAATTATTTTAACTGTATTGGTATCTGACGTCAATGATTTCAATTTCTTCATATCCTTGAGGAGTATTTAGGCTAACTACATCACCAATTTTTTTACGTAAAAGCTGTTTGGCTAATGGTGAAGTCCAGCTAATTTTATTACTAAATGGATCTATCTCATCTTGTCCAACAATCGTTATAATTTGCTCTTGATTTAAGTTACGTAAAACTGTTACTGTAGCTCCAAAATAAATAATGTCGGTACCTTCATGAGTAGACGGGTCAACTACTTCTGCATTCTCAATTTGTTTGGTGAGTTGATAAATTCGTTTGTCAATTTCACGTAATTTTTTTTTACCATATTGATAATCAGCATTTTCTGAACGATCGCCATTACTGGCTGCCCAATTAACTAATTGAACGTATTCAGGGCGCTGTTTGGTTACTAAATTATGTAATTCTTCGCGAAGAACTTTGTAACCAGAAGCTGTTATATAGTTTTTATTTTGTTCCATAGCATTTAGTAATCATTATAATTTTTATTATTGTGAAAAATAGATTAAGCGTATTATTATAACATAGTACTTAGTTGTGTAGCAAAATTAACAAAGATTTTTATGTTCAAGTTTTTTATCAAAATTTAAATAAATTTAAACCTGCAACTAAAACAGCTAGGTTTGATAAAAATAGTTAAATATGATATAATAAACACTCGTATCACTTAGCTAATTTATTTTTGCAGTGTATCTAGCATGTGACTTAGACAGTAATCTAAATTTTTGGGAGAATTTAATAAATGTCAAAGCAATTAATTAATTTACAAGATCCTTATCTAAATAGTTTACGTAAAGAACAAATTAAAGTTTCAATTTATTTAATAAATGGAATTAAACTATCTGGTGTAGTAGCTTCGTTTGATCAATATGTAGTAGTATTG
>JBDLTW010000166.1:0-2952 GCA_039805605.1 Pseudomonadota bacterium | reverse complement strand
CTTTATTATAAATTAGCAAATAATTCTTTTTGTGTTGCATACATGATAGCTTGGTTTGCTAATATTTCACCACGTTTGACACTACGAAGTAGCGCTTGATCTAAAGTCTGCATTCCATATTGTTGGCTAGTTTGTAAGACTGAATTAATTTGTGATACTTTATTTTCACGAATTAGATTTTTAATTGCTGAATTGACAATCATAATTTCATGGGCTGCTACTCGACCAGTGTCGTCTTTTTTCTTAATTAATAATTGAGAAATCACGGCACGTAAACTTTCTGATAACATTACTCGTACCATATCTTTTTCTGATGCAGGAAACACATCAATAATTCGATCAATTGTTTTAGCTGCTGAAGAGGTATGTAAAGTGGCAAAAACCAAATGCCCAGTTTCAGCTGCAGTTAAAGCTAAACGAATTGTTTCTAAATCGCGCATTTCACCAACTAAAATACAATCAGGATCTTCACGTAAAGCTGATTTTAATGCATTAGCAAAACTTTTAGTATGAGTGTTTAATTCACGTTGATTAACTAAACTACGCTTATTAACATGCACAAACTCAACTGGATCTTCTACTGTTAAAATATGTTGTTGATAATTTCGATTAATATAATCAATAATTGCGGCTAAAGTCGTTGATTTCCCTGAACCTGTTGGACCTGTTACTAAAACAATACCACGGGTAAAACCAGCGATTTCTTTAAAAATTTCAGGACTATTTAATTGTTCAAGGGAAACTATTTGATTGGGAATGCTACGAAATACCGCACCATACCCACGACTTTGCATAAATATATTTACCCTAAACCTAGCAAGATCAGTAATTTCAAACGCAAAGTCTACTTCTAAATTATTTTCAAAATCAGCACAAACTTCAGGAGTCATTAATGAATAAAGTGCTGACTTTAAGCTACTTGATTCAAGAACAGGTTGATTAGTCCTCACTATCTCACCATTAACTCTTAGCATAGGTACTTCACCACTAGATAAATGTAAATCAGAGGCTTTATTGGCGACACTCAACCTTAATAAATCAATAATATTAATCATTATGTGCTCAAATTACTTTATTATTTGACAAATGAAGTAGTTAGTTCGACTATTTCAACACTAATTGCTAGATTAAAAGTTTGGGAACTCTTATTAAATTCTTGTGTTAATAGATTGTGTAACTGCTGTGCAATTAAATTTAATAATTCTTGACTGCGACCAGCTAGAACTTTAACTTCTAAATGTACAAAAGCATTTTTAGGATTAGCATCACCAACCACAAATAAGTCATGTAATACGCAACGGCTTTTGCAACTAGCTAGTTGAGTTGGTAATTGTTGAGTTAATAACTCTTGGCATTCTTGTAATATTTTTCGTACACGTTCGTTGCTTTCAACAATATTAGCCGATGCTTCTAATACTAAATGAGGCATAAATATATCTCCTAGAAATTATATAAATTATTTTAATTAATTAATGCTTTAGTTAAATCTTTAGTAATATAATTATCGCAACTTTTAACTAAATCATGATAAATATTTTGATCTGTAGAATTTTCTCGATGTGGAATAAAATTTAATAAATGACAATATTTTACCGCATAGCCACAACTACGAGTAATATCTAAGCTATGATTAGTTTCATTATAACAGTTATCTTGCTTAGCTAATTGAATTAAAGTGCTAAGTGTTGCATTAGCCATTTGTTGTCGATATACTTCATCACTTTGAAGTGCAAAAACTTTATTAATCCCATTACCGCAATACTGATAAATTTCAAAGCTTTCTGTAGCACTAGTATTTTCAATTTTTCTAAATTTAAGATAACTACATGTTTTCATATGATTAAAGGCTACGCCAACTAATTCATTACTACCACTAATCTCACGTAAAACTTGGTTAAAATCATGGCTTAAATCAAGGATGGTGTAAACGAATTGACCATTAAGTGAATCTGCTTCAAAAATTAATAAAATATGCCGATCATGTAATGCCATTGCATATTTAACAATCGGTGTATTAACTTGAGTCAATGGAATTTTATTTAAAAAAATAGTATATGTTTTATCAATTACCGAATAGGTTGCATAAATCTGCCCTAAATCGGTATAGATAGTATCAATTTGTAAATTTAATAATGTTAACAAACCATTACTTTCATTCAATAACACATCATTATGTACTAGAGAAATTAAAGAGTTATGTCTTTGCCAACGCTTAAATAGGTCCATTTCATTTAAATTTGATGGAAGTTGATGTGTTATTAAATGTTGATTATCATGGTTATTTAATATATTACGCTGATTAAGAAACATATAACGTTTACCTAAAATAATAAATACGCTAATCCATAATACAGTAAGAATCAAATAAATAACATAATTTGATCGACATTGCCATGAGTAAAATTTAGTTTTCATTATGTTAATACAAAATAACCTTAAAATAAGATATTTAATTTTAATTCTATCAATAATAAGCTAAAATAGACCTTTTGCATAACTTAGTTTTAAAGTTTAAAATTATAAATGTGAAGATTCCTAGGTCGCTGACCCTATAGTCAGCTATGCATCAGATTAATATTTTTTGGCTCTAATAAAGACGGTTTAGATTATATCCTCTACCGTTAAAACACCTTTACTAGTTATTATTGTACCCATTGTTACTGTAGTTAGAGTAAATAATTATTCTTTATATCATCTATTTTGATTTTATATAGCTAAACTTAAATCTTAGTAATATTTTACCATAAAGTAATACATTGACTTAACTACCCCTGAAAAGCGATGGTTTACAGAGAGTTAGATAAGCTTAATTATAATAACTTAGATCAATAAGTTAGACATGATTTTTATATTTTATAACAATATTTGCCATAGTTATCACATTATTTTACCACATTATTCACTGAAATAGCTATACTAATCGCACTTGAAATTAAGAAAGCATAAGTGGTA
>JBDLTW010000165.1:0-3012 GCA_039805605.1 Pseudomonadota bacterium | reverse complement strand
TTCATTATCATCTGCCTTGAAATACTCTCGTAAATTATGTTGTTCATCTATACTTAAACTGCTATACCAGCCCATTAAAGTGCTATTATCATGTGTTCCTGTATAAACGATGGTGTTTATTATATCTAAACTAGAGTTGTCTTTTAAAGGATCAAAAATAAACTGAAAAATTTTCATACCTTTTAGCTTATAATGATCGCGTAAGATTAACACTTCTGGTCGTAAATCTCCTAAATCTTCAGCAACAATTTGTATATTTGGTAGTTGTTTATAAATAGTATCAAATAGTGCATAACCTGGTGCTTCAACCCATTCACCTTCTATTGCGGTTGGACAACTAGCAGGAATTTTCCAATATGTATCAAAGGCACGAAAGTGGTCAATACGAATAATATCAAAAGCTACGCTATTACCTGCTAGACGATCTAACCAAAATTTAAATTGACTATCTTGTAATTTATCCCAATTATATAGTGGATTTCCCCAGCGTTGCCCAGTTTCAGAAAAGAAATCAGGTGGTACTCCAGCAATAAAGGTTGGTTGTTGCTGTTCATCTAATAAGAACATTTCTTGATTAGCCCAAACATCTAATGAATCTAACCCTAGATAAATAGGTATATCACCCATAATTTGGATTCCAGCTTGATTAGCATAATTTTTTAATGCATACCATTGACGATAAAAAATAAACTGAATAAATAATTCATAATTTATTTGTAGCTGATACGGAGTTAAATCTAATTGTTTATCTTTGATCCAATTTTTATATTGATCTGGCCAAGACGTCCAAATCGTTAAATTATTAATTTTTTTAAAAGTTAGGAATACTGCGTAGTCATGAGCCCACAAGTGAGTAGTTAGAAATTTCTGATATTCATCATTTAAGTAATTGTTTGTTGTCATAAATTGATGAAATGCTTGTTGTAAATAAGTTTGTTTATATGATCTTACTGCTTGATAATCAATTCTTGTAGCCTGATCATTAAAATTTTTTAATTGATTATCTTCTAATAAGCCATCAGTGACTAATTTATCTAAGCTTATATATAATTCGTCACCTGCAAATGATGAGTATGCTTGATATGGTGAATTACCATAACCTAATGGATTTAACGGTAACACTTGCCAAATTTTCATTTTCATGGATGCTACTAAATCAACAAATTGATAAGCTTGATCTCCAAAATCACCAATACCATAATTTGAAGGTAATGATGCTACGGGCATTAAAATACCAGCTGATTTCATACTAAATATCCTTATACAAGTAAATCTATAAATTAAAGTACTAGAATTTTACCATATTTAATCATCAAATGGAAAATTAGCTCATTGAGTTTGCGATGAGATGGACAATATTTTACTTTGTATTTGATAAGGTCATATTGCTTAGGTTAGAGTAATAGAAACTTACTATCAACAATTTTGTTGATTGTGACAATTTAATTAACTTGATATAATACTGAAAGCAAATAATAAAGACTTTGTTATTTGAATTTAACAATAATTTGAAAGGAATTTTTCAGATGAAATTAGTAAGTAAAATTTTTGCAATTGCAATCTTAGCCGCGTCAACATATAGTTATGCGGATGATCTATCAAATAATAATGATAACCAATATGGTGGAATTATTGTAAAAACTTTAGGTGCTCAAACTTTAGATGGAAATGTGCAGTTAACTATTAAACGTAATATTTTACAAAATCGGGTGCTTAATACATGGATTTCTAAAGTGGTATTTTATGGAAAGCCTAATTATTGCCGTATTGAAATTGACTTAGACCATGATGAAGGACAAGTTTATTTAAATGGTCTTTCATATGTATTTAATTTCCCCTTACCTGGTTATAATAATATTTCAATTGATGGTATGTTGGGTGCTTCGAATAATAGTGAATTAAATGGTAGTAGAATTAGTATGATTGGTGGAGAGGTAGTGCAAAATGGTTGTACTTATCCAGAATTTCTTGATAAAGAGTTAATTCGTACTCAATAATATATATTCCTCAACTAGATGTTAATTTAGTTGAGGAAATTTTCTATTTATTTAATTGGTAAGATGGCAATTACTTCTATTTCTACTAATACGTCACGTGGTAATCTTGCTACTTCAACACAAGATCGAGCAGGTAATACTTGGTCAAAATATCCAGCATAAACTTGATTAAAAGCAACAAAGTTATTCATATCAGATAAGAAGCAAGTGGTTTTAACAATATGATTGAAATTAGTTCCTGCTTCATTTAAAATTGCTTCAAGATTTTTCATTACTTGATGAGTTTGACTAATAATGTCGTCACCTACTAAATTACCATCTTTAGTTAATGGAATTTGCCCTGATGTGTAAATTAAATGCCCATATTGATTAGCTTGAACATAAGGACCAATTGCTTGTGGTGCTTCTAATGTGTTAATAGCCTTCATTTAACGTTTCTCCTAAAATAATATAACTACAGGTGACAATTCTAACACAATTAGTGTAATAATATAAAATTTTTTAATTGTTCTTTCCTGATTTTACAAGTAAGGAAACAGATTATTTATTTTGACAATTTGCTATATATTCAACTAAGATTTTGAACTATCCATCATTAATAATTTATTCTTGTATAGTCTAATTATGCGGAATTGATACAACGCTATGATAATGTATCAGTTTATTTTTTACTTGCCAATTCATTTAGAAAATGATAATAGTTTAAGCTAAGTAAAATTACACTAAACCACCACAACCAAACACAAAACTCAGCATAAGCACACAAGCTATTTAACTAAATTTTAGCTAAATTATTCCAAAATTAGCACAAGCAATTAAATAAATTTTAACAGGGATTTTTTCATGGAAAATAGGGATTATTTTAATCTAAAAGAGGGATTTTTTAAGATTTTCAGCGGAAAAAGTCAAGTAAATCAAGGCTTAGCCAAGCGCATACAGAATATACTTTTAACAGAGTAATAAACACGCAAGTTTAACAAAAAATCTAGGTAGAAAAACATAAAATAATTGTACT
>JBDLTW010000164.1:0-6568 GCA_039805605.1 Pseudomonadota bacterium | reverse complement strand
AAGGTATATTAAATGTTTAAATGATAGTTTAGAGTTAAGTAAACTATTAGTTAGTTTAGCAATTAAACAAAATTAGCATAAATTAAAAAATTATAAGGATTGTATATGTGTGGAGTAGTTGGTGGCATTAGTGAACGCAATGTAGTTTCAGTAATTTTAGAAGGGTTATCACGATTAGAATATCGTGGCTATGATTCAGTTGGTGTTGCAATTATTAATAAGCAGGGTAATTTGGAGCGCGAACGAGTTACAGGTCGAGTTAAACAATTAATTAAGCAATGTAATGATGACAAATTTAAAGGGCAAATTGGTATAGGTCATACTCGTTGGGCAACTCATGGCGGAGTTAGTGAAATGAATGCTCATCCGCATTTTTCTCATGATTGCTTAGCGGTAGTTCATAATGGAATTATTGAAAATTATGCGGAATTACGTAGTGAATTACAAAATTTAGGTTATCAATTTTCCTCACAAACTGATACTGAAGTTATTGTACATTTAGTGCATTCAATTTACAAAGCTAATGGCAATGATTTATTAATGGCAGTCAAAACAGCTTTACCTCGTTTACATGGTGCTTATGCAATTGGTATGATTAGTAAAGATAATCCACAACAGCTGGTGTGTGCTAGATTTGGTTCGCCATTGGTTTTAGGTGTCGGAATTGAAGAAATGTATTTTGCTTCAGATATTTCAGCTTTATTACCTGTAACGCAAAAGGTTATCTATTTAGAAGAAGGCGATGTTGCTCAATTAGAATTAAATAGCTATCAGATTTGGGATAAGGATGATCAGTTAGTTGAGCGTAAAATACAGACTAGTGAATTATCTGCACAAGCTACCGAATTAGGTCATTATCGTCATTATATGCAAAAAGAAATTTTTGAACAGCCTAAGGCAATTGCCGATACTTTACAACATTTAGGAGATAAATTCAATCCACAACTATTTGGCTTTGAAGCTAGTGATATTTTTCGTCAAATTAATAAAGTGCAGATAATTGCTTGTGGTACCAGTTATAATGCAGGTTTAATTGCCAAATATTGGATTGAAGAATACGCTGATCTAGAGTGTGCTGTTGAAATAGCTAGTGAATATCGTTATCGTAAAGTTCCTGTTAATTCACAAACTTTAGTAGTTAGCTTATCTCAATCAGGTGAGACTGCCGACACTTTAGCTAGTATAAAATATGCAATCGAATTGGGTATGGATAAAACTTTGGCAATTTGTAATGTAGCAGAAAGCAGTTTAGTGCGATTATCTAAATTACATATTTTAACTCAAGCAGGTCCTGAAATTGGAGTTGCGTCAACCAAAGCATTTACCACTCAATTAGTTGTGTTATTATATTTAGCATTTAGCTTAGCTAAAATACGTGGTAAATTAGCTGAAAGTGAAGAAAATAAGCATATTGAGCAAATTCGTCGCTTACCCCATTTAGTTATGGAGGTATTGGCGATTGAACCAGAGTTAGAAGCAATTGCCCGTGAATTTGAGTATAAACATAATGCTTTATTTTTGGGGCGTCATACCTTAGCACCAGTGGCTATGGAAGGAGCACTTAAATTAAAAGAAATCTCCTATATTCACGCAGAAAGTTATGCGGCTGGAGAATTAAAACATGGACCATTAGCTTTAATTGATAAAGATATGCCTGTAATTGTAGCAATGCCAACCAACTTACTTGCCGATAAAGTAAAATCCAATATTCAAGAAGTATTAGCTCGTCAAGGTCAAGTATATTTGTTTACGGATAATCAAAGTGAGTTAAGTAATTTATGTCACAAAAATATTATCTTGAATATTTCTGGAGTAGCAGAATATTTAGTTCCAATTTTATACACCATTCCATGGCAGTTATTAGCTTACCATACCGCAATTGCTAAAGGTACTGATGTGGATAAACCTCGTAATTTGGCTAAATCTGTAACTGTTGAATAATCATAGTTTAGGATTGATAACGATGTACCAAATTCTATTGATAAAACTAACTATTATTGGTTTAGTTATATTTAGCTTAGCTTATTTTATTTATAATTTTAATTTTGGCTCAGAGGTTTTAGCGACTAAGCAAAAATTAAAAACTATTGTAACCAGTTTTATTGCTAATTTTTTTGATACTTTTGGTATTGGTAGTTTCTCAAGTATTTTCGCTTTTCGTAATTTATTTAACTTAATGCCAGATAGTCGGCGCTATAATGGAACTTTGGTAATTCAAGCCATTTTGCCGACTGCTTTACAATCTTTATTATTTTTACAACTAGTACAAGTTGATTTACTTACTCTAGTAGTTTCTTGTGTCATGTTAGCACTTGGTGGAATGGTTGGGAGTTATTTAGTTAAATTAGTTTCACGCCAAACTATTTATATGGTAATGTTAATTACTTTTATGATTACAGCAATATTATTAGTGTTTAATCAACTGCATTGGTTAAATATCGGTGGTGATTTAATTCAGGTACGTGGTGCTAAATTAATTTTATTAGGCTTAATTATGTTTAGTGCTGGTGGATTACCAGCTTTTGGGGTTGGTTATTATTCATTGGTTTTAATTGCCATTTTTTTACTAGGCCTAAGCCCTGTAGTTGCTTATCCAATTATGACTACTGCCAGTACGATACAAATGCCAACGACAGCATTAAGCATGATAAAATCACGCCAATTTTATTCATTAAGTGCTTTATTAATGGGAATTTCTGGGGCTGTTGCCGTATTTTTTGCTGTGCCAATTATTTCTAAAATTAGTGGTAATAGTTTGAAATGGATATTATTAATGGTATTAATTTATAATATATCAATTTTGTTAAAGAATATGCTAATTAGCAAAAAATCTTAACTTTATTAGTACAAAATTAGGAGTAAAAAAATTGTCTAATTATTTGACGATAAATGAAGCTGTTGAGTTATCAGGTATAGCTATGGATGTTTTTTATGAAAAATATATTCATGGTGGCATAATTAGTACTCAAGTTGAAGATGGAGTGAGACGAATTGAACTATCTGAATTTATTCGTGTTTTCCCTAATGCTCGGCTTGAAACTAATAAATTAGATGAAGATATTTTCGTTGATAACCAATTAAAACAATTAAAAATCGATAATTTAGAGCATCAAATTGCTCATTTGCAACGTCAATTAGATAAACAGTTAGAAGATTATCATTGGCTACGCGATAAATTTGATAATACTACATTATTATTAGAACAAAAAATGGATACTTCTGAGGTTGATAAATATAAACAAGAAATTCGCCAACTTTCTCAATTAGCTATGCAATGGGAAAAAAAATATAATACTTTATTAGCCGCTAATGAATTAAAAGCATTATTAAAAGAAAATCGTGATTTAAAACAAAAGCTAGATGGTCAAGCTAATGAGCAGAGTGTAGCGAAAGTAAAATTACCCTCTCAAGTTAACCATATTACGCAATCAAACGAAATAATTAAGCCAAAACGTCGGAAGATTTTTGGGATTTTTTAAATGAGGAGAGTACCATGGGTGCATTTATCGTTATATTAATATTATTTTTACTAATTACTATTGTGCTAGTTATGACTTTGTTTGTGGTTCCACAACAACGAGTTGCAGTTATTGAGCGTTTCGGTAAATTTCATCGCACCGCACCTGCTGGGTTAAACATGCGTATTCCTTTTATTGAAATTATTGCGGCTAAAGTATCTACTCAAATTCAGCAACTTGATGTTACAACAAATACTAAAACTAAAGACAATGTTACCCTAGAAATTATTACTTCAGTACAATTATTAATTGATGAGCAAAAGGTATTTGATGCCTTTTATAAATTGTCTAATCCTAGTGCACAAATTCGTAGTTATGTGTTTGATATTGTTCGGGCTCAAGTTCCTAGTATGACATTAGATAAAGTTTATGAGAGTAAAGATGAAATTGCTAATAATATTGAATTAGCCTTATCTAAGCAAATGGCGGAATTTGGTTATGTAGTAACTAAAAGCTTAATTACCGACATTAATCCTGATAAGCGAGTATTAGATGCGATGAACCAAATTAATGAGCAGGAGCGTTTGCGCGATGCGGCTACGGCAAAGGCTGAAGCAGAAAAAATTATTAAAGTTAAACAGGCTGAAGCGGAAGCGGAGGCAATGAAATTAGCAGGTAAAGGTATCGCCGATCAACGTAAAGAAATTATTGCAGGACTACGTGAGTCAATTTTGGAATTACGTGAAGTATTAGGTAGTGGTGTAGACCCTAAAGAAGTTATGCAAATGGTAATGACCACCCAATATTTTGATGCCTTAAAAGAAATTGGTGCAAATAGTAAAACGAATACCTTATTATTGCCACATACTTCCCAAGGTATGCAAACTTTAGTTGAACAAATGTTAGCCGCTAACTTAGTTGATGCCAAAAAATAAATTACACATAATAATAAAGGTATTTATATGAATTTAATGCATGTATTCAAAGATCGTTTATTATCATTTTTTGATAATAAATTTACTCGTCGACGCCAATTTAATGGTGATGCTAATTTACTTGATGAAAAATATAATTTTGATCGTAATATTGCCCCTAAAACAATTACTAATAATTTAATTCATCATGCTTATTTATCTAATGCTCAGTCATTATTAGAGTTAGATTCTGATGTAAATGGTTTAACCCCACAAGAGGTAGAAAATAAAGTACTTAGCCATGGTTATAATGAAATTGATAAACATGAAGACCTATCGTGGTATTATCATTTGTGGCTTAGTTATAAAAACCCTTTTAATTTACTCTTAACTATCCTAGCCACGGTTTCTTATTTTACTGATGACGTAGCAGGTTCAATAGTTATTGGTGTTATGGTGTTTATTTCAACTGTATTGCGTTTTGTTCAAGAGCGTCGTTCGAACAATGCAGCAGATAAATTAAAAGCAATGGTAAGTACTACAGCAACAGTAATTCGTCAGGAAGATGAAGATGATGAAGATGATGAACAAATTGCTGAATTAGAAAAACAGATTGCTTCGATTAATCCGCTACAGATGGAAAATCGTCAAGAAATACCCATCCGTGAGTTGGTTCCTGGTGATATTATTACTTTGTCGGCAGGTGATATGATCCCTGCAGACGTGCGCATATTGTCGGCTAAAGATTTATTTGTCTCACAAGCTGCTTTAACTGGTGAATCATTACCTGTTGAAAGATTTGCTAAACAAACCAAAAATGATGTTAACGATGCTTTAGAGTTGGATAATATTGGCTTCATGGGATCGAATATTGTCAGTGGTTCAGCATTAGCATTAATTTTAACTACAGGTAAAAATACATTTTTTGGTTCATTAGCAGATAAAGTTGTTGCTCAAGATGTAGTAGAAACTTCATTTCAAAAAGGTGTTAATCGAGTTAGCTGGTTGTTAATTTATTTTATGTTAATAATGTCACCAATTGTATTTTTAATCAATGGTCTAACTACTCATGCTTGGCGCGATGCAGCTTTATTTGCTTTATCAGTGGCAGTTGGTTTAACCCCTGAAATGTTGCCAATGATTGTTACTTCTACATTAGCTAAAGGCGCAGTTATTATGGCACGGCGCAAAGTAATTGTTAAACGTCTTGATGCTATACAAAATTTTGGTGCAATGGATATTTTATGTACGGATAAAACAGGAACACTAACTCAAGATAAAATTTGTTTAGAAAAACACACTGATATTTTTGGTGATGATTATGCTGATGTTTTAGAATATGCTTACTTGAATAGTTATTATCAAACAGGTCTAAAAAATTTACTTGATGTTGCTGTTCTAGAGCGTGGTAATTTTGGAGATATTCCTCAATTAGTAAAAAAATATCATAAAGTTGATGAAGTTCCTTTTGATTTTCAGCGTCGCCGTATGTCTGTAGTAGTTGCGGGTAAAGATCAAGAGCATGTTTTAATTTGTAAAGGTGCGGTAGAAGAAATGATGCTGTGCTGTACCTATGCTGAACATGATAATCAAATTTTACCTTTAAGCAATGAACTATTAAACAAATTGCGTGAAGTCACTGCGCAATTAAATGCTGATGGGTTAAGAGTTGTGGCTGTGGCTAAGAAAAACTACCCAACACCTAAAGAAAGTTATTCAGTTGAAGATGAAAAGGAAATGATTTTAGTTGGTTATGTTGCCTTTTTAGATCCACCTAAAGAAACTACGCGCCCAGCGATTGAAGCATTAAATAAATTAGGGATTGAAGTAAAAATTTTAACAGGTGATAATGATTTAGTTACAACTAAGGTATGCCGTGAAGTTGGTTTGAATGTTGAAGGTTTACTATTAGGTTCTGAAATTGATAAATTATCTGATGCAGAATTAACAATTTTAGCTAAAAATACCACAGTATTTGCAAAATTAACACCAGCACATAAAGAACGGATTGTTGAGTTACTGCGTTCGGCAGGTCATGTAGTTGGTTTTATGGGCGATGGTATTAATGATGCTCCTGCATTACGAGCTGCTGATATTGGGATTTCAGTGGATACTGCGGTAGATATTTCTAAAGAAGCTGCTGATATTATTTTACTTGAAAAAAGTTTAATGGTATTAGAACAAGGTGTTGAAGAG
>JBDLTW010000163.1:0-3601 GCA_039805605.1 Pseudomonadota bacterium | reverse complement strand
TCTCAAGCTACAAATTCAGTTATTCCATTAACGCAACAATTAAAATATGTTGATTTATTAGCTAATACTTTACCATACCCAGGTGCATTATTTAAACAAATTATTATTCATAAAATGACTGGCGATGATAAAGGTGCTAATTATTATGCTAATATATTAGTTCATGCTTATCCATATTATCAACAACAGTTTATTCAACAATTGAGCTCAGTACCTCAATTTAGTGATGTGGTAGCAACTATGGAAGCTTTCCATTATCAGGATAAATCTGAATTAAGTAAACTATTTAAATAAAGGTTAATTATATATGTTAGAAATGAATAATTTAGTTCCTATGGTTGTGGAACAAAGCGCTCGTGGTGAGCGTTCGTTTGATATTTATTCACGTTTATTACGTGAACGAATAGTGTTTCTAGTTGGCGAGGTTAATGATCAGTCGGCTAATTTAGTAGTTGCGCAGTTATTATTTTTAGAGGCAGAAAATCCAGATAAAGATATTTCATTTTATATCAATTCACCAGGTGGTTCTGTGACTGCAGGAATGTCAATTTATGATACAATGAATTTTATAAAATGTGATGTATCAACTATCTGTATTGGTCAAGCCTGTTCGATGGGAGCTTTTTTACTTTCAGCAGGAACTAAAGGCAAACGTTTTGCATTACCTAATTCACGGGTGATGATTCACCAGCCATTAGGTGGTTTTCGTGGTCAAGCATCGGATATTGAAATTCATGCCAAAAATATTTTATTTATGAAACGTCAATTAAATGAAATGTTGGCACGACATACTGGCAAAAGCTTAGCCGAAGTCGAGCGCGATACTGATCGTGATAACTTCATGAGTAGTAGTGAAGCATTAGACTATGGTTTAATTGATAAAGTATATACTTCACGCAGCGAAATTTTAGCTTAAAGGGTAAAATGATATGGCAGTAGAAAAATGTTCCTTTTGTGGGAAAACTAAACAACAAGTTCAGCATTTAATTGCTGGATTAGCTCAAGGCAGTTTTATTTGTAATGAGTGTGTTAGTAACGGTGCACAATTATTAAAATCACTACCTGATGATAAAGATGTAGCAATGCAAGGTGAGGAAGTGGTAAGTGAAGTTAAACCTATTCCTACTCCACAACAAATTGCTCAAGAACTGGATAAATATGTAATTGGTCAAGAACAGGCTAAAAAAGTTTTATCAGTGGCAGTTTATAATCATTTTCATCGTGTTCGCGATCAATTAAGTGATGAAAATGATGTTGAATTAGCTAAAAGTAATATTTTATTAATTGGTCCAACTGGTTCAGGTAAAACCTTGTTGGCACAAACCTTAGCTCGTTTTTTAGATGTACCATTTGCTATTGCTGATGCGACAACTTTAACTGAAGCTGGTTATGTTGGTGATGATGTAGAAAATGTATTAACGCGTTTATTACAAAACTGTGATTATGATGTTGAAAAAGCTAAGCATGGGATTATTTATATTGATGAAATTGATAAAATCTCACGACGTAGCGAAAATCCATCATTAACTCGTGATGTATCTGGCGAAGGTGTACAACAGGCATTATTAAAACTAATTGAAGGAACGGTTTCCAATGTTCCACCACAAGGTGGTCGTAAGCATCCTGGTAAAGAAATGATCCAATTAGATACTAGTGATATTTTATTTATCTGTGGTGGCGCATTTGATGGTTTAGAAAAAATTATTCGAATGCGAAGTGAGAAATCGGGAATCGGTTTTGCTGCTCAAGTAGCAAGTAAAACAGATAATATTAGTAAAGATGAGTTTTTAAAAGATACTCAACCTGGTGATTTAGTCCGTTTTGGTTTAATTCCTGAATTTATTGGTCGTTTACCAATTCATGCCATTCTTAAAGAGTTAGACCAAGAAGCAATGACGCAAATTCTTACCCAACCAAAAAATTCATTAGTTAAACAATATAAAAAATTGTTAGCTAAAAATAATGCTAATTTAGATTTTACTCCAGATGCCTTACAAGAAATTGCGAAACAAGCATTGGCTCGTAAGACAGGAGCTCGTGGTTTACGATCTATTTTAGAGAATTTACTACTTGATACTATGTACGAATTACCTAGTCTAACTAATGTTTCAAGTGTAACTATTACGGGTGCAGTAGTAAGAAATGAAGCTAAGCCAATACTAGCATAGTTGTGTTTAATTGTGTAAAGCTCTCTAAGTTTAATCTTAGGGAGTTTTTTTGTATAATTCTTTTAATCCAAAATGTGCTAAAATCATGCCTTGTTTACTTAAGTAGGTTGAATATTGATATAAGGAATATTATGCAATCAGCACAGTTAAAAATTATTTTACGAGCCAGTGGGATTATGCTAACTCTTGGTCTTGGAGTTTGCTATTATTTTCAATATCAAGAAAAATATCCTAGTACTGATGATGCCTATGTTAATGCTAACTTAGTGAATATTGCCCCTAAGGTTAATGGTTATGTTACTCAAGTGTTAGTTAAAAACAATCAAGTTGTACAGCAAGGTCAGGTATTATTTCGTATTGAAACAAAAGATTATAGTGTGCAATATGCTCAAGAACAACAAGCATTGAATTATGCTTTGCAACAAGCTAAAACTGCGCAAACTCAAGTTGATTCGGCTCAAGCGGCTTTAATTAGTGCTCAAGCAAGTTATAAAAATTTGGCAGAACAAGTTCAACGTTATACTCAGATGAATAAACAAAATGCAGCTTCGACAGAGCAGTTACAAAATTATCAAATGCAATTTACTCAAGCTAAATCTCAAGTTGAACAAGCGCATAATTCATTATTAGTGGCAAAAAATCAAGTTCAAGCGACTAAAGCTCAAGTTGCCCAAGCTCAAGCTGGGGTAGATGATGCAAAAAATCATATTGGCTATACTGACGTAATTGCACCCGTTAATGGATATGTAACCAATATGTATTTAGCCCAAGGGCAATATGTAACTACTGGTCAAGCGGTATTTGGTTTAGTTGCCAATGAAAATTGGTGGGTTGATGCTAATTTTAAAGAAAATGATTTAGCCAGAATTAAAATTGGTCAGCCAGTTCAGGTTGATTTAGATATGTATGATCACATTAAATATAGGGGAATAGTGCAAAGTATTAGTTATGCAAGTGGTAATACTTTTTCATTATTACCAGCACAAAATGCTACAGGTAATTGGGTTAAAGTTACCCAACGCTTTACGGTGCGAATAAAAATAGCTGATAACGCTCAATATCCATTGCGTGTTGGTGCGAGTGCTGACGTTAAGGTTGATACAACACAAAAATAATCACTATGATATAATCTAGTGGTGTGATTTAATTTATTGACAATTTAAAATTAATTAAGAGGATAAAATGCAGGAAAATTATTTACATAGTAAACTTGAAAAAAAGGTTCAAGCAAAATGGCGTGATTTAGAATGTTTTACGATCAAAGAAGATACAGCTAAACCAAAAATGTATTGTTTACCTATGTTACCTTATCCATCAGGTAAATTACATATGGGACACGTGCGTAATTATACTATTACTGATGTATTAGCACGTTTTTATACGATGAATGGTTTTAATGTATTACATACTTTAGGTTGGGATGCTTTTGGTTT
>JBDLTW010000162.1:0-14916 GCA_039805605.1 Pseudomonadota bacterium | reverse complement strand
CTAAACTTGAGATTACTTTGCTATATATTTAATACCACTGTATTTGTATTTATCTATATGTCTCATTTATATTATTTTAAAAGATCTCATATAAATTTACATAATTTTTTCGGATATCTTTGTCCTCATTATAATTATCTTATTACTTCGTGCTATTTGGTTGTCTAGAGCTGACTTCACCTAGGAGCTCTAGAGTTGGTAGTTTATTTTTATTGCCAGATAATTGAACCAATTTGTCTAATTTAGCAATAGCACTTTCTCCTCGACCATTATCTAGAGATGTAATTACTTCATCATATTTCTTTCCAGTTTGACGAATACAGCTACCAAGTTCATTAATTCTTTTTAAACTAATTTTAAATTTTTCGACTAAATCAACTGACAATTTAATAATTTCATCTGTTCTTTCTTCAATTTGATAAGTTTCCCATGAGCGTTCTATAATGCTAAGCAAAACTAATAGGGTTGATGGACCTGTAATAAATATATTTTGTTGATAAGCTTCACGCAATAGTCCACCTTCTAAATTTTGATCTTCTTCAATTACTAAATTAAATAAACCTTCATTAGGGATAAACATAATGACATAATCAAAAACAGATCGATTGTTCATTACTTTTTTAACTGCGCCTAAATAATTTTTATCACTTAAATTTTTTATTGTTGATTTGAGTGCATTTAAGATTGATTTATTTTTATCTTGTTGATTATCGATGCTTTCATAATAAAGCTGTACAATATTTTTACTATCTATAACTACGGCTCGATTATGTGGTAAATTAACAATTACATCAGGTATTAAACGTTTACTATCACTTAGATTAAGTTGAGTTTGCTCTGTGTAACATATATGCTGTTTTAGTCCGACACTTTCTAGAATATTAGTCAAAATCATTTCACCAAAGTCACCTTTTTTCTTACTATCTTTCGTTAGCGCAAGGGCTAAATTACGTGCCTGTAAATTTAAATCGTTCGAAGTACGATTAATTAATTTAGTTTCTTGTGTTAATTCATTTATTTTAAGTTGTAAATCCTTAAAATGATTTTCAAGCGGTAAAACTACATTTTCTTTACTAATGCTACGAAGAGATGTATCTGCGCACTCTTTTAACTCATTGATTGCTATATTTTTAAGATTATTAAAATTACTACTTATATCCTGTTTTAATTCATCTAATAGCTGTTGTAATTGTTTGTAGGATGACTTTAAGTTCATATTTTCAACCTCAAGTAGCGCTAATGACTTCGTCTCATCTCGTAACTTTTCATTTTCTTTTGTTAAACGATTAATCTCAGATTGCTGTTTAGCGTGATCTTTTTGAATATATTCGTAGTTTGAAGTGAGCTTTGCATAATTACTAAGATTATTTTGTAACTCATTATATTGCATAGTGTCTTGACTTAGCTTACGTAATCTAGCATTTAGTATAATTAACCCACCAATAATTATTATAAATAAAATGATAATCACTAATAAGCTATTGATTTTGTTGCAATCTGTAAATAATTCTTTAAAGTTATCCAACTAGCTGTAAAAATCCCACCCTTAATTAGGGTGGGGTATAAAAGTTAAGTTAGCACAAATGAATTAGTCTAGCATAAAATTTTTGGCGACTAATTTAAATTGTTCCAACTGTTGGTCTTGCCAATCTTGATTTTGATTTAACTCTTGTGCCATTAATTTTGCAACAATTGGTGCACATTCTAAAGCTGCCTTACTATCTAAAAATAATGCTCGAGTACGTCGGGCTAAAACATCCTCAATAGTTCGAGCTTGTTCATAACGGATTTGATAAATAACTTCAACTTGCCAATATGGTAAATGAGTATGTAATAACTCATAGTTATTTAATTGCTTTTGTAGTAACTGTAGTTGTGATGCTTGATTACCATATACGCTAAGTGGATAGCTCAATTTTTCAGTTGTAGCACCAAAGATAGCTAAATCTTTTGATTGTGACGTAGTTTTAGCTAGATTAAATTTATTTTCAATAAAATTAATAGTATCTTCGCCCATTCTTCGGTAAATTGTCCATTTTCCTCCAACAATAGTAACCAAGCCATTTTCACTATACATTAATTCATGTTTTCGCGATATTTTAGCAGTATTAGTTTGATTTGCTGGTTTAACTAATGGGCGTTGACCACAAAAAATTGATTTGATATCATTTCTAGTTACAGGCTTATCTATATAACTATTTAGTGTTTCTAGAATGAAATCTATTTCTTGTTGCTGGGCATGAGGTTCTAAACTTGGTTGTTCAACTTTAATATCTGTTGTTCCAACTACTATTTTATCATGCCAAGGTAAAATAAATAATACTCGATTGTCACTAGTTTTAGGAACTAAAATAGCGTGTTTAGAAGCAAATACCTTTCGATCAAAAACTAAATGAGTACCTTGAGCCGCTGATACTGTTTTATGTTGCTTGTGAGGATTAGCCAGATTTAATAGGCTATCACTAA
This sequence comes from Pseudomonadota bacterium, assembly GCA_039805605.1. Lineage (GTDB taxonomy): Bacteria > Pseudomonadota > Gammaproteobacteria > Burkholderiales > UBA11063 > Aquella. Next base: position 12,450 of record JBDLTW010000162.1, on the reverse strand, counting down.
AAGTTCCTGTTGCATTAATAATATGTTTGGCATGGAAATTTACTTGGCAATTATTAAGTTTATCAAATACTTTTACTCCGCTTAATTGATTATCAGTTTGAATAAATTCAGTTACTTGATGATAGTTAAGTGCAACTCCACCTAGCTGTTCAAAAGTACGAACCAAACTAATCAATAAGCGACAGTCATCAAATTGACCATCATAATAAATTGCACCACCTTTTACTTTGGTTGTTGAAAAATTGGGAGCCTCACTAAAAGTTTGTTGTGCGGATAAAAATCTACTATGAGATAATTTTTTATCTCTTGCTAACCAGTCATATAAGCTGATCCCACACCAATATTTACAACGATCAATAAAATTTTCTAATGGAATTAAATAACTTTGTTGTTGCGCTAAATGTGGGGCATTTTTAAGAAAATAATAACGTTCTTCTAAACCTTCTTTAACTAAGGCAAAATCAAAATTTGCTAGATAGCGAATGCCACCATGAACTAATTTAGTTGATTTAGATGATGTACCTTTGCCATAATCATACGCTTCTAATAGTAAAGTTTTATAACCTCGACTAGCAGCTTCAACGGCACAACCTAGACCAGTAGCACCACCACCGATGATAATAATATCAAAATTAGAGTTAAATTGTTTATTCACGAGCCCAACCTTGACTTCTAGTTACTGATTTATGCCAGTGTTCTAATAGTTCTTCACGTTTATTTGCTTGCATATTTGGTTCAAAAACCCGTTCAACTTTCCAAACTTGTTCTAATTCTTCATCTGATTGCCAAAAACCAACGGCTAATCCAGCTAAATATGCAGCACCTAAGGCAGTTAACTCCAAACAAGTTGGTCTTTCAACTACACAATTTAAAATATCAGCTTGGAATTGCATTAAAAAATTGTTGCGACAAGCTCCACCATCAACACGTAGTGTAGTTAATTCTAATCCAGAATCTGATTTCATTGCCCTAACGACATCAGATACTTGAAAAGCTATTGATTCTAAAGCAGCTCGAGCAATATGTGCTTGAGTTGTACCGCGGGTAATTCCCACAATTAAACCTCGAGCATATTGATCCCAATGTGGTGCGCCTAATCCAGCAAAAGCTGGTACCATATATACTCCGCCATTATCTGGCACTTGGCTAATTAAAGTTTCAATTTGTGATGAATCATCAATAAATTTCATTCCGTCACGAATCCATTGTACGGCAGCTCCAGCGATAAAAACAGAACCTTCTAAACAATAATTACGTTGTCCATTAATTTGCCAACCAGTAGTAGTTAATAAATTATTTTTTGATTCCAATGCTTGTGAACCTGTGTTTTTTAATAAGAAACAACCAGTTCCGTAGGTATTTTTTACCATGCCTGGTTTTAAACATAAGTTACCAAAAGCAGCTGCTTGTTGATCTCAAGCAATTCCTGCAATTGGAATGCGGTGCGAGAATAATCCTGAACTAGCTTCACCAATAATTCCTGATGATGGTACAATTTTAGGTAAAATATTCTCAGGAATATCTAAAATTTTTAATAGAGTTGGATCCCACGTTCCTGTATGGATATTGAATAATAAAGTACGTGAAGCATTAGATTCATCGGTAACGTGTTCACGGCGATTAGTTAGATTCCATGTAATCCATGTGTCAACTGTACCAAAAGCAAGTTTGTTTTCAGCTGCTAATTGACGAGCATTTGCGACATTGTCTAAAATCCATTTCAGCTTAGTTCCAGAAAAATAAGCATCAAGAATTAAGCCTGTTTTTTGCTTAAATAAATCAGCATAGCCTTGGTTTTTTAGTTCATCTATAATATCAGCTGTACGGCGATCTTGCCAAACAATTGCATTATAAATGGGAATACCTGTTTCTTTATCCCAAACTATGGTAGTTTCACGTTGGTTTGTAATGCCAATTGCAGCAATATTTTCTGCTTGTGCACCAATTGCTGACATGGCTAATTTAGCTGTAGTTAATTGGGTAAGCCAAATTTCCATTGGATCGTGTTCAACTAAACCAGGTCGAGGGAAAATTTGTGTGAATTCTAATTGTTTACTGCTACAAATATTTCCTGCGTGATCAAATAAAATTGCGCGCGAACTTGTTGTTCCTTGATCTAAAGCTAAAATATATTTTTTCATGGTTTTAATTCCTTCGTGCTAAAGTTAAATCAAAAATAAAACTACCTAAAGGTGCTCCAATTAATGAGCCGAGAACTGGTGCTAACCAAATAATTGAGCCATCGGTTAACCCATTATTTTTAAATCCAAGTAAAGCGGTAAAGATACGTGGACTTAAATCACGAGCTGGGTTCATTGCATAACCGTGCATACCACCAAAAGCCATTCCTATACCAACAATTAAAGACGCTAGTGCAAAAGGAACTAAAAAACTAGCTTTGTCATAAGTAAAGTGCTCTCCAATAGCTAAAATTGCAAACATGAGAATAGCTGTTGCAATAATTTCAGCTATAAAACCAGGCATAAAACTATTAGGAATTGCAGGAAAAGTGGCGAAAATGCCAGCACTATGAGTAAGATTAGGGTCAATAGCTAAAAATTTAGCTTGATAAAATAAGTAAACTATAGCCGCACCTAAAAATCCGCCAAGCATTTGTGCTAAAATATATCGAGGTGCTTTGTGTGCTGGAAAACGTTTAGTTAGAACCAAAGCTAGAGTTATAGCAGGATTTAAATGAGCACCACTAATCCGATTACTAACTAAAATCCCCAAAAATACTCCAATTCCCCAACCAAAGGTAATATTAGTATATCCCCCTAAATTAAATAAACTTGCCATGGCATTTACGCCATTACCGAATAGTAAAATAAACATTGTGCCAATTAATTCGGCGGCAAATTCTTGCTGTTTGTTACATTGCATATTAGGTTTACTCCTGAGTAAAAACAGGCGCAATTATAGCAAATGCCAGAGGGGATTTTATAGTGCAGTGCAATATAATTTCACCAAAAATTTTATGCTATGTTATAATTCATTTCGCTGATATATTTAATTCCTTCTTGATGGAGAATTTTATGACCCAACCTTTACATTTTGATACTTTACAAATTCATGCAGGTCAGGAACCAGACTCGGCTACTAATGCTCGGGCAGTACCTATTTATCAAACAGCGGCCTATAATTTTAACGATACCGAACATGCCTCTAATTTATTTGCATTAAAAGAGTTTGGTAATATTTATACTCGAATTATGAACCCAACCACTGACGTTTTTGAAAAGCGTATGGCGGCATTAGAAGGGGGTGTTGCTGCATTGGCTGTTGCATCTGGTTCGGCTGCCATTACGTATGCAATTATGAATTTAGCTGGTAATGGTGACCAGATTGTGGCAGCCAATAGCCTGTATGGTGGAACTTATAATTTATTAGCTAATACATTGCCCAAATATGGCATAACTACCAATTTTGTTGATGCCAATAATCTGGAAAACTTTGCTAATGCGATAACAAGTAAAACTAAGGCTATTTTTATTGAAACTATTGGTAATCCAAATGCTAATGTTGCTGATATTGAAGCAATCGCAATCTTAGCTAGACAACATAATTTGCCATTAATTGTTGATAATACTTTTGCTACACCTTATTTATGCCGACCGATCGAATATGGAGCAAATATTGTTGTACATTCGGCAACTAAATTTATTGGTGGTCATGGTACATCAATTGGTGGTGTGATTATCGATGGTGGTAATTTTGATTGGGCTAAAAGTGGTCGTTTCCCAGATTTTACTTCTCCAGATCCAAGTTATAATGGTTTGGTATATGCGGATTCATTTGCTAATTTAGCTTATATTATTAAGGCACGTGTGCAATTACTTCGTGATACGGGTGCTTGTCTAAGTCCATTTAATTCTTTTATGTTTTTGCAAGGTTTAGAAACTTTATCATTACGTGTTGAACGACATGTTTTTAATGCTTTACAGATTGCGCAATATCTACAAACACATCCTCAAGTAAGTTGGGTTAATTATCCAAGTCTAATTAATAATCCATATCATGATCTAGCTCAAAAATATTTACCTCGTGGTAGTGGTTCTATTTTTACTTTTGGTATCAAAGGTGGTAGGCAAGTAGCTAAACAATTTGTTGCTGAACTTAAACTATTCTCATTATTAGCTAATGTTGCTGATGCAAAATCATTAATTATTCATCCTGCAAGTACTACTCATGCACAATTGAATGATGAGCAACAAATTAGAGCAGGAATTACACCTGATTTATTGAGATTATCAATTGGTATTGAAGATGTTCGAGATCTAATTGCTGATCTTGAACAAGCATTGGCTAAAGTAGTTATATAGCTTAAATTTGGATAAAAATTATTATAGGTAAACAGAATGAATTTATTTCAATTTAATGAACGCGATAATTGTGGTGTTGGGGTTATAGTTAATAAATATGGTAATGCGACGCATGATATTTTGCTAAAAGGAATTGCTGCTTTAATCAAATTATCTCATCGTGGCGCAATTCAATCAGATGGACGTACTGGTGATGGTTGTGGTGTGTCATTACAAATTCCTGATGAGTTTTTTCGTGCAGAACTACATGAAGATGGCGAATTTGTTCTTGCCCCTAATTATGCGGTGGGAAATATATTTTTTTCTCTTGAGCAAATTAGTATTACTGAACAAAAAGCTATCATTACTGAGGAATGCCAAAAATTAGGTTTTAAAGATATTTATTTTCGGCGGGTACCAATCAATGTTTCAGTACTAGGACGTATTGCCAAAAATAGTTTACCTTTAATTGAACAATTATTTATTAATCAACCACAAGAGTTAACTTTACGTGAATTTGAATTACGTTTATTTGCAGTGCGTAAAAATATTGAATATCGTTTCCACAATAATCAAGATTTTTTTGTATGTAGTTTATCAAACAAAACTATTATTTATAAAGCATTATGTTTACCACGAATTTTAAAAGAATTTTATTTAGATTTAGCTAATCCAAATGTTAAAACTAGTATTTGTGTTTTTCACCAACGTTTTTCAACTAATACCCAACCTAGTTGGCGTTTGGCGCAGCCGTTTCGTTACCTTGCTCATAACGGTGAAATTAATACCGTATCAGCTAATCGGAGCTGGGCAAAAGCTCGTGGCTTAGATTTATTGCCTACAGAAATTAAGCAACAAATTGAACCATTGGCGATAATGGTTAATGAGTTTGGCTCTGATTCATTTAGTTTAGATAATATGTTAGAAATGCTATTAGTGGCAGGAATAGATTTTAAACAAGCATTAAGGGTTTTAATTCCACCATATTGGTCTAAAAATAACAAATTAACTAATGAGTTGCAACAATGGTATGAAACAGTTGGTATTGGCTACGAACCGTGGGATGGACCTGCAGGTATTGTATTTAGTAATGGTGAACAAGTAATGTGTTGCTTAGACCGTAATGGTTTACGTCCACTACGTTATTCAATTACTCAAGATGGTACAGTAGTAATTGCTTCAGAAACTGGGGTATTAGATTATAGTGATGATGAATATTTAGTAAAAAATCGTCTGGGCGCAGGTGAGATGATTTTAATTGATACTCAAGCTAAAGTAGTATTATTTGATAAGGCAATTTATCGTCAATTTAATTTAGGTTTATCAGCAAGTAATTATTATCAATCATTAACACCTGCATCAGTAACTGAGGTAAAATTAACTGCAGATTTAGCAACGTATAAAAAATTATTTTTAGTTAGTGTAGAAGAAATTGAAAATGTAATAAAAGTAGCGGCTATTGATGGTATGGAACCAACTATGTCAATGGGTGATGATGCTGCTATTGCTGTATTAAGTCAAAAAATTAGACCATTAACTGATTATTTCCGCCAAAGCTTTTCTCAAGTAACTAATCCTGCAATAGATTCAATTCGTGAAAAGTATGTGATGAATTTAGATACTTACATTGGGGTTAAGCCTGATTTAATTAACCAGCAAACTTTAAATGGTTATAAATTAACCTCGCCAATCTTAACTACTCAATTATATCAAGCATTATTAGAACAAGTATCTGATCAAGCAATTTTACAATTAAATTTTGATCCTCAACAGTATGATTTGCTAGAAGCTGTCGATAATTTACTTACTCAGGCTAATCAATTAGTTAAGAATGGAACGAAACTATTAGTTATTTCTGATCAATTTATTGAAGAAGATCAATTAATTATTCCCGCAGTTATGGCAATCGGAGCAATTCACAATAATTTAGTAGCAAATAATTTGCGTCATCAGGTTGATTTAGTCGTAGCAAGTGCTACTGCTCGTGATCCTCATCATTTTTGTGTATTATTAGGTTTTGGTGCAAGTGCTATTTATCCGTATTTATCATATCAGTTATTGGCAGAACTACATCAGGCGGGATATTTAAGTCAAGATTTAAATAAATTAGTAAGCAATTATATAAATTCAGCAAACAAAGGCATTTTAAAAATTATGTCGAAAATGGGTATTTCAACCGTTGCTTCATATCGTGGTTCGCAATTATTTGAAGCTTTAGGTTTAGATAGTTCAATTACCGAAATTTGTTTTACTAATGCTATTTCACGGATTAAGGGATTAACCTTCTCTGGATTACAACGTGAATTAATGCAACTTAATCAAAATGCGTGGAATAAAAATATCCTAGTTGATTTAGGTGGTAGTATTAAATATTCTTATCATGGTGAATATCATGCGTTTAATCCAGATGTAGTAACTAAATTACAACTTGCGGTTCGTAGTGGTGAGCTAGTTGACTATACAGCATTTGCTGATGCTGTAAATAATCGTCCTGCCACTAGTTTACGTGATTTGTTGGCAATAAAACTACCCGAATTATCTATGCGTGAGCGAGAGTTCTTACGCGTAGAAGCTCTTGAGGATATTTGTCGTCGTTTTGATAGTGCCGCAATGTCAATTGGTGCATTAAGTGCTGAAGCACATGAGGCATTAGCTTTGGCAATGAATAGTATTGGCGGACGTTCTAACTCAGGAGAAGGTGGTGAAGATCCATCACGTTATAAAAGTCCACGAAATTCTAAAATTAAACAAATTGCTTCAGGGCGTTTTGGAGTGACTCCAGCATATTTAATGAGTGCTGAAATTATTCAAATTAAGATTGCTCAAGGAGCAAAACCTGGTGAAGGTGGTCAATTACCTGGAGAAAAAGTTACTGTTGAAATTGCACATTTACGTCATGCTACACCTGGCGTGACTTTAATTTCACCACCTCCACATCACGATGTTTATTCAATTGAGGATTTAGCACAATTAATTTTTGATTTAAAACAATTAAATCCAAGTGCACAAATTTCCGTTAAATTAGTTTCTGAACCAGGAATTGGCGTAATTGCTTGTGGGGTTGCTAAAGCTCAAGCTGATTTAATTACTATTTCTGGTCATGATGGTGGTACGGGAGCCGCTCCCGTAACTTCAGTTAAAAATGTGGGTAGTCCATGGGAATTAGGTATTGCCGAAACGCATGAGGCTTTAGTTAAAAATAATTTACGGCATAAAATTCGTTTACAGGTTGATGGTGGTTTAAAAACAGGACTAGACGTAATTAAAGGGGCTATTTTAGGTGCTGAGACATTTGGTTTTGGAACGGCACCAATGGTTGCGCTTGGTTGTAAATATTTACGAATTTGTCATTTAAATAATTGTGCTACGGGTTTGGCTACACAAAATGAGAAATTGCGTCAACAGCATTTTAAAGGGTTGCCAGAAATGGTAGTCAATTATTTTATGGGAGTGGCACATGAAGTACAACAATGGTTAGTTAAATTAGGGGTGAGTCAATTAATTGATTTAATTGGGCGGACTGATTTATTAGAGCAAATTGAACAACAGTCATATAAACCAGTTGATTTACAAAGCATACTGTTACAATCAGGAATAAGCTCTAATTATCCATTATATTATAGTGAGGCTAATTTAAGTCAAGATCGTGGGGTTATGAATCAACGTATTCATGCTGATTGTTTAGAGGCAGTATATAATTCACATCCATTAACTAAGCAATATACAATTTATAATACAGACCGTTCTGTCGGGGCTACTTTAGCAGGTGAAATTGCTAAAACCTATGGTGGTACAGGCTTGGATCATCCATTAAGTTTATATTTTGAAGGTGTCGCAGGTCAATCTTTTGGTGTATGGGCAACTCGTGGTATGGAATTATATTTATCTGGCGAAGCTAATGATTATGTCGGTAAGGGGTTAGCTGGTGGTAAGATTGTCATTAAGCATAAAAATTCTCATGTTAGTGGCGTAGTTACTGTAATGGGAAATACTTGCTTGTATGGTGCTACCAGTGGTCAATTATTTGCTAATGGTGGTGTTGGTGATCGATTTGCCGTACGTAATTCTGGTGTGGTGGCAGTAATTGAAGGTGCTGGTAGTAATGGTTGCGAATATATGACGGGTGGTGTGGTTGCTATATTAGGAGAAATTGATCATAATTTTGGTTCGGGAATGACGGGGGGTATTTGCTATATTTGGCATGATGCTAATAAAGTTAAAGAAAATCTAAATCAAGATTTTGTTGAAGCTTGTACTGTTGATAATTTAGCTGATGATAAGCTACTACATCTTGAGTATTTACGTAATTTAATTCAGCAACATTATCAAGAAACTCACTCATTAAAGGCTGCTCAATTGTTAGCTGATTATGATAGTAATGTTTATGATATTGTTATAGTTAAGCCTAAGGCTTTGACTAATGCGCAATTATTAAAATTTTTAGCTAAATAAACCTCTAAGGAATTATCCAGATGAAAAAAAATGTTAATCGTTTTATTGAAATTGAACGTTGTGATGCACCTAAATTACCTTTAGCACAACGTAAAGTAGAATTTAAAGAAATTTATACGCAATTAGAAACCACAGATTTAAAACAACAAGCTGAACGTTGTTTAGAGTGTGGTAATCCATATTGCCAATGGAAATGTCCATTACATAATTATATTCCACAGTGGTTAAAATTAGCTTATGAAGGTAGAGTTATTGAAGCAGCCGAATTAAGTCATCAAACTAATAGTTTTCCTGAAATATGTGGACGAGTTTGTCCACAAGATCGTTTATGTGAAGGAAGTTGTACTTTAAATGATGGCTTTGGTGCAGTATCAATAGGTAATGTTGAACGCTATGTTAATGATGAAGCATTTAAACAAGGTTGGCAACCCAATTATACTAGTCAATATCAATTAGAGCAAAAAGTAGCGGTATTAGGTGCTGGTCCTGCAGGTTTAGCTTGTGCTGATATGTTGACCCGTATGGGATTTAAAGTTACAGTGTTTGAGCGTCAGGCCATGATTGGAGGACTATTAACTTATGGTATTCCGGCATTCAAATTAGAAAAATCAATTTTACAACATCGGTTTGAATTATTTCAACAAGCGGGAGTTGAGTTTCGCTTGAATACTGAAATTGGGCGTGATATTAGTTTGGCACAAATTGAAACTGAATTTGATGCAATATTTATTGGGACAGGTACTTATTTACCTGTACGAGAAGCATCATTACAAATAAGTACTAATGGCGTAATTGAATCATTAGAGTATTTAACGGCGGTTAATCAGGATTTATTAGCTAATCAAGATATTCAATATAAATCACTTGTTGAAACTAAGCAAGTTGTTGTTTTAGGTGGTGGAGATACAGCGATGGATTGTATTCGTACTTCATTACGTTTAGGGGCTAATGCTGTGACGGGTGTTTATCGTCGAACTCAAAGTGACATGCCTGGTTCAGCTAAAGAGTATTTAAATGCCTGTGAAGAAGGTGCAAAATTTATTTTTAATGCTCAACCTGTGGCTATTTTAGCGCAAGATGGTCAGGTCACTGGAGTGCGTTTTATTCAAACAAAAATTGAAGTAGATGCGAATAAGCGTAAGCAATTAGTTAATATTGTAGGCTCTGAATTTGATGTAGAGGCAGATTTGGTGATTACTGCATTTGGTTTTCAAGTTGAAGATTTAGCTTGGTTAGAGTCTAGTTCAATAGAGCGTGATAAAACTAATCGACGAATTAAAATTATGGCTAAGCAACTGAATCAACAAACCACTAATCCGAAAATTTTTGCAGGTGGAGATATTGTTCGTGGTGCTAATTTAGTTGTTAATGCCATTGCTGATGGTATGCAAGGTGCTCGAGATATTCAACAATTTTTGTTAAACTAATTTAGTCTCACTTCAGAGGAGTAATTGTCATGAATTTAACTATTAGCGCAAATTCACTTTGGGTTGCATTATCAGCAATGTTAGTGTTGCTAATGAATTTTGGTTTAGCCTTTTTTTATACAGGATTAGTTTCTAATCGTAATGCGTTAAATACAATAAAGATGAGCGTGATTACTTTGGGGATTATACCAATTGTCTGGTGGGCATTTGGATATTCATTAGTTTTTTCTGGAAGTAATCCATTTGTTGGTAATTTTGATTTAGCTTTTTTAACTTCAATTTCGCATGATGATGTTGTGAGCGGAACCAAGGTATTAACTTTGGCTTATATCTTTTTTCAAGCTATGTTTGCTAGTATTGCTCCAGCAATTATTTCTGGTTCTGGGGTTGAGCGTCTTCAATTTAGAACTTATTTAGTCTTTATGGTGCTGTGGGTATTATTAGTATATTGTACTTTAGCTCATACTGTTTGGAACTCTAATGGTTGGGGATTTAAATTTGGGGCATTTGATTTTGCAGGAGGTGTAGTAGTCCATGTTAGTGCTGGTTTCTCTGGTTTAGCTTTGGCCATGGTTTTAAAACCTCGTAAATCGGATAATTTACATGGTGGCAAACATAATTTACCATTAATGGTATTAGGTTGTGGTTTATTATGGTTTGGTTGGTTTGGCTTTAATGCTGGTTCAGCCTTAGAAATATCAGGAATTACCATACAGGCGATTAGTAATACTTTATTTGCTACTTCAGCCGCTATGTTAGTCTGGTTATTATGTGATTATAGTGTAGGTCGTCCACGAACAATTACTGGAATTTGTAATTCATTACTAACTGGTCTAGTTGCTATTACTCCTTCGGCTGGTTATGTTACTATTGGTTCAGCGGTTGCCATAGGTGGTCTAACTTCATTATTATCATATGTGATCGCAATGATATATAATCGTTATAAACATAAAGTAGATGACTCTTTAGATGTATTTACTTGTCATGGTATCCCAGGCTTCTTGGGCGGCATTATGGTCGGTATTTTTGCTTCAAATACAATTAATCCAGCAGTACCTAATGGTTTAATTTATGGTAATGTGAGTTTATTATGGAAGCAAATTATTGTGACCTGTTTAGGTGCATTATTCAGTTTCAGTGCTACTTATATTATTTTGTATGTATTAAATAAGGTAGTTGCCATTCGTGTTACAGAAAATGATGAACTAAATGGCTTAGATTTAGCTGAACATGGTGAAAGAGCTTATAATTAAAGGATTAATCAAATATGCCAGTAAAAATTCCTAATAATTTACCCGCAAAGGAAATATTAAGCCAAGAAAATATTTTTGTAATGGATGAACAACGAGCGCTTACTCAAGATATTCGTCCTTTGCGAATTGCAATTCTAAATTTAATGCCAAATAAAGTGACTACTGAAACACAAATTTTGCGCTTATTAAGCAATTCACCACTACAGTTAGAAGTGTTATTATTACACACCTCTAGTTATTGTTCAAAAAATACAAGCAGTGAACATTTAGATAATTTTTATACCACATTTGAAGCAATTAAAACACAAAAATTTGATGGTTTAATTATTACGGGAGCCCCAGTTGAACAGTTGGAATTTGAGCAGGTTGAATATTGGGCGGAATTATGTGCAATTATGGATTGGAGTAAGCAAAATGTGTTTTCTACATTACATATATGCTGGGGAGCTCAAGCAGCTTTATATTATCATTATCAAATTCCTAAATATGCTTTGCCTAAGAAAATGTTTGGAATCTTTCCTCACCAACCAAGTGTAGTTAGTAATAAATTAATGCGTGGTTTTGATGATTTATTTTGGGTTCCGCATTCACGACATACAGCTAATCTTAGTCAAGATATTGCAAACTGTAGTAAATTACAAATTTTAGCTGATTCGAATGAGGCAGGTGTGTATTTAGTCGCTAGTTGTGATTATCGGCAAATTTTTATTACTGGTCATTCTGAATATGATAGCTATTCATTGCATGATGAATATGTTCGTGATTTAGGTAAAGGGTTATCAATTGATCTTCCACACAATTATTATCCGAATAATGACCCTGCTCAGAAACCAAGCTCAAGGTGGCGTGGACATGCTCATTTACTATTTGCTAATTGGTTAAATTATTGTGTCTATCAAGAAACTCCATTTAGCTTTGAGTTTTAATTATAGATAGCCCATTGTTGATTAAAAACATGGGCTTTTTTGTGAAAAATTGAATATTTTTTTTGACACTATTAGCACTAATAAATTAAGG